>JACMLR010000247.1 GCA_014379515.1 Chitinophagaceae bacterium | reverse complement strand
TGTGATTTTGAACAACTGCGATATACATATTATTGCGGCTGTCGATTGCTATCGCGATAGGCCAGATCGATGCAGAGTAGTGGAAGATTGGCACCCATTCCAAGTCGTACCATTTCCTGGTACCTTGGTAAAAGTTCCGGTCACTTTATCCACTTTCCGACCGCTGTAATTCAAAAGATCAGCAATAAAAAGATTGCGCTCTTGATCCGGGAAGATATCCAGGGGAACGTTCAATCTTGCATTTATTGCAAGCCCGCCTTCACAACTGGAATCATCATCCGGACTTCCGGCGACAGTTGTTGTCGCAGCACTGATTGCCTCGATGGTCCGAACGGCTAAGTAATGATCAATTGAATAGAGCTCACTGGCATTGAAACTCTTATTGATTTCCCACATATCAAGCTTCTTCAAGCTTAAAAAAAAACTGCCACCTTACGGGGTGGCAGCCTTTCTTTGTTTGGGCAGGATAGGTCTTACGATTGCTTGCTTATTGTTTAATTACTTTGATTCTTTCCTTACGATCTCCCTGTGCTACCTGGATAAAGTAAACTCCAGGTTTCAATGCAGCACCAACTTCAATTGAACCATTCGACGGTAATTGTGATCTATTTTCCAACACTCTTCCTAACACATCTATTACCGTTATGCTCAACTTCTCTTCGGTACTGCTGCTAACATTGATTAAGAATCGGCTTGAAGAAGGATTCGGGCTTACTCTTACACTCCATCCGTTGATCGATACGCGCATCGCTTCTTCAAATGTCATGTGTTTGCTTTGACCCGGTGTGACAGGCGCTCCAGTCCATGGTGATAACCTGCTTCCCTGGATCGGACCTTCTACTACGCCATTTGGCAATCTCCAACCAACAGAAAGATGATCCGTTGCAGTTCCTTCTTTGTGTACAGATTCAATGTAATATCTCGCACCTGCAATCAATCGAATCGGAACGGAGCGTTGTGTACCATTCTCAAAATAAGAGCGGAATGCCGTTTGCGTTTGTACATATGCTATCCTTCTCAGGTTTTGAACATTATCGTCCGTACTCAACCATAGTTCACTTTGATTATCACTTGATAGATAGAATATATAGTCGCCAGTTGCTGGAGCACATATATAACCCCTCACTCTCGCACCATAGTTGTCATCCACATTCGGGCCATACTCGAACTTGGTTAATTGTTGAACTACGTCGGGTTGACTCGGATATTTAGGACTGCTTGCCAAATTCACCAGTTGGTTTCCAGGAATATTTGTGTATCCTTCAGCGAGAATAGAACCAGTTCCTTCGCATGCAACAACCGTAACTCTTACTGTATCGGAAATTGTACTATCGCCACTGTTATCATATGCAACTGCTCTTACCGTATAAGTACCTGCTGGGATATTGATACCCGTGAACTGGTAAGGCGCAACTGAATCGCGATAGAACTCACCGCTTTGATCATAAAATATCACCCTTGTTACAACACCATTACTGTCTGAAGCCTGCGCTGCCAAAGGAATCGGAACTCCAACAGTGTAGGTCGCATTATTTGCCGGACTTGTAATTTGAACAGTAGGCTTCACGTTTGGTTTCACTCCAACAATAACAACTTGTTGAACCGTTGCTGAGTTTCCGCTACCATCTGTTACTGTCCAGGTAACGATTGTCGTTCCGACCGGGAATTGTGCCGGTGCATCGTTCGTTACGTTAGCAACGGTGCAATTATCAGCCGTTGCCGGTATTCCAAGTGGTACAGTAGCTAATGAGCCGCTATCTACCAGTACCCTGATCGTATCTTTCGCAATATTATTGCCAAGTGAGTATGCATTGTTCATCAGCAACAATTGTCCACCTTCTACCAGTTCACCGGGAAGACTATAATGCGCCTGTACATCCAGCAAGTAATTGCCTGGTCCAAGAATTTCACTCAGATCGATCACACCCGATGATTCTTCATCTCTTGTCAAAAAGCCTGGTGCACCCGTAATAAATCTGGCTGAATCGTGATAAGCAATGGCAAGCAATGTATCAGTTGCGATATCATACTGCCATACTTTACCTATATGTTCGTTATTGCCCACGTCTTCCTGGATCATGATCTTACCCAGTTTATCGACGCTCATATTATCCATCATCTGCTCACCCTTCACATTGCCTGGTAATACCGCTTCTACTGTTCCACCTGTTTCTGGTGTTAAGATATTATCGAATCGCAGTCTCCACATCCGCGTCGGTGAATTAAACCCGTTCGTTGTAACAAAGTAAAAATCATTTGGATTCTTTGGATCCCATGCCCCATCTTCCGGACGAAGGAACGTGGTGACACCCGCTGCGATACTCTCTGTATTGAGCAACGCACCTGTTTTATTGGTTACCACCCCATGATCATACATGTCAAAACGTGTTCCTGCTGCAGGTACTGCACCGTTTGTTTCGGTTGCATAACCCACTACTTTCACACCGTATAATTTACCATTGGTCAATCCCGCTTTATCAATCTCCAGTCCACTATTGGTCTTCGTACCAACGTAGATGTATACCTGGCCACCACTACCATCATCCGTACCCGCAACCACTGTTTTGTTTCCTGATGCGCCACTTGCAATCGAGTTCTCCCAGGCAAACTTACCCAGTGCCGGAAGCTCATACGATTTACCTGCATCCGGGCCATCCACGATATGACCAACACCACGACCTTCTACGCCACTCTCTTCTCCATTCATGAAGATCCGCGTTGTTGTTCCAAGTCCGCTTGCACTATTATAAAATGCAGATGCTGGTGGAAGATCTGCCGAGCAAAAACGGCTGAACGCTACTGAAGGATTCTGAACAAAACTTCCCGTAGCCACATCCCACAGGTATACCTGTTGCATTAAATCTGCACCACTGATGACGGACAGATCGGATTTATTGATTACAAACTTCGATACAAAAGAACCGCGGCCACCATGTGCACGAACACTGCCCAGTGTATTACCAATCTCATGATTGAGTAATGCTGTAAACGTGCCATCGCCATTATCATACGCACCCGCACCATCGAGAATACCAGCCATCCGGTAACTACCACCCACTGTATCACCAACTGTAAGAATTGAGGTGAAACGAGTACCCGGCAAATAACCCTTCAAATAAGGCGACTGGCTACTGCTTGGACCCGTAACGCCCGGTGTCATATTTGTTGAAAAAGCAATTCCTGGCTTTACTGTATCACTTCCACCACTAATATTGATTGTAACAGTGCCGGGGCAACCGTTCGCATCCGTTACATTATAGGTTTGCGATCCTGCTGATGCAACAAAAATCCCCGTACCCGTGTAAGGAGCAACGCCACCAGTTGCAGATACTGATACCATTGTAGAACCACCAGGACAATCAATCATTCCAGCGCTTGCTGAAACATTGATGGTAGCGCATACAACGCAAGAATTCAAGGGAGCGTCCGCGGCGGCAATTGAGATAGCCGTTGTTCCACTTGTTGGATTAACTGTATTAACTGAACCCGTTGGCCATACGCCGTTGCTATCTGTTGCGCAACCAATCACCGTTGCGTCAGTTACAGAACGTTGTTCCAATCTCCTAACTCCATTTGGATTAGTATTCGGGATGATTGCATTCCATCCTCCCGCAGTTGTTGTGTATCCGGAAATGACACTTGGTATCGCCACACCAATTGACTCAACCGGTGCGATGAAAAGTGGTCGGCCACTTCCGCTTACATTATCATATAATACCACCATATTTTTTGCAGTGGCACTTGAACTACTTTCTTTTAAAAATGATCCGTTGTTTGCTCCTGCAGAGGGGGCGAAGGCCAATACTTTTATTGAAACATCAAGCGCTCTGCGGAACAATGTAGTGCCAGTAGTGTTTCCGATAACGATTGTTGGAAAAACAATATTACCACCAGTGAATCGCGCATTACCTGTATTCACAACACCAAACCATCCGGTATAATTACCAGATGCATCAGAAGTGAAGGTTTCATAGTTGCCAGCGCTTGATAAACTTGCGCCGGTGGTGTAGCTGTACGTTGTTCCAGTGGAATTAATTAATAAGGGATTTCCAGCACCTGGATTGGCCGTACCGAAATCTGTTGACAGTGCCATCTGAGAAAAATACCTGTAAGAGGTATTCGGTGTAAGGCCAGTCACAGTTGCGCGGTACATCACCGGCAACCTTGTTGACGTGCCGCTCGACATGTACTGCGGCGTTAGAACGGACGTAAAGCCTGACTGGGTAACGTTCTGGGCAATACCTGCATTGACAAATGCCATTAGCAGAAAGGCAATGCCGAGAAGAATTTTACCGAGATGGTTGGGCGTTTGTCCCGTCATTCGTTGGGATGCCGGGGAGTAAAATTTGCTCATAGCGAGTTGATGGTTTATGAAGTTGTTCCAATGATAAAATGCGCTGTAAATTAAGTTTGAAAGCCCCTACGCATATTATCAGAACATGAAGGATTTGTGAATCGACAGAAGATTTTAAGCAAAAGATAATTTTGTGGAATCGTGCATCAGCCAATTGAATGATACCGTCACAAAAAAATAATTAAGTTCGAACGGAGGGATTTCTCGTGAAGCGCAATTGGGCAACCCAATCGATCTCCTGGCGCCAATAGATTATCGCGTTAGGTACATTACCAAATACAAACACGCGAACACGCCAGGGCGCAAAGGTCTGTTGATTACAGTTTGAGAGAATTTTATTTCAACTGAGTAGAAATGCAAGGATTAACACCCCCCCCAAAAAAAAGTGCTGTCTTTGCGCCCTTGCGTTTTTGCGCGAAATGTACTTAACCCCAATCCCTGTTCTACACTTCTATAATTCTCCTGAAGGTCATGGATTAGTACCAGTCACAACAGCGACAGGGCGCAAGGTCTGTTGATTACAGTTTGAGAGAATTTTATTTCAACTGAGAAGTGCATCGATTAGTAACCGCCAAGAAAAAATAGCGTCTTTGCAAGAAATGTATTTAAACGCCAAGCGCGGTTCTACACTCCTTTAATTTTATTGAAGGTCATCGATTAGTACCAGTCACAACAGCGCCGGGTCGAACGTTTACACCACTCCGCTTTTTATAACGAAGAAAAATTACCACACGCGCCATTTCCTCATCACTGATAAAACGATCGGTAAGTTGTTCGCCGTGATCTTGTGACATACGCATTTCGTAATCCATCAATTGTGGAAGTGAGAAATCCGGAATGACATCTTTTCCGTTCACTGCTTTGTTATGACAACTTCCGCAAGTAGCAATGTAGATTGCGTGGCCTTGATTGAATTGCTTTTCAAATGTCTTCTTTGCTGTATCAACAATATCGTCTGGGTAATCGAATGCGATTTTTGGAAGCTTTTTCGATTTGGGCTGTTGGGCACTCACCGAAAATGCTACGGTCAATAACAACACGACCAGGAAGAATGAGCAGTATGCGTGTTTCATTAGTACAGGCCTCCGACTTTTCTTTTATTAAGTGATTTGCTTGATGAGACCGGCAATTTTTTCGGAGCATCCTCGAAACTAATCTTTTCATCCAGCGATCGCATGAATGCAATCATGGAGTTTTTTTCCATTTCCGTTAGATGCAGCGAGTCTGAACTCAACGTCTGATTTGGAACAACCAGTCCTTTGCCAACGCCACCACCCTTGTCATAAAAATCAATTACCTCTTCCATAGATTTGAAAACACCATTATGCATAAATGGCGCAGTATGCATAATGTTACGCAGTGACCCGGTTCTGAATGCATTCAATGTTTCCGTTGCAGAATTGATAAGGTATCTGCCTTTATCGTCGCTCAATTGAGAAAACGCAGTATCTTCCGGCACGCCCAACACTTCGAACTCAGAGCCAACATAAGGTGGTTTCACCCCATTGAAATACGGAACGAAGTGACAGGTTGCACACTGCGCCTTACTCATGAATACATTGAACCCTTTTTTTACCTCTGGATCAACCGGGATATCTGCATTCATTAAATCATCAAACGGTGCCTGGTTCCTGCTAAACTTACTATAATAAAATGTGATGGCGGAACTGATATGATTCAGCGAGACTTCCTCATCGAGTGGTGTATATGTCACAAGCTTTTCAAACCCGTTCTTGTATTCCGCACAACTAAGAATTTTTTTCAGCAGGTTCTTTTCTTCGCTGCCCATCTCTTCTGGATTCAACGCAACACCGCGTATCTGATCCTGTAGTGAAATGTGTTTTCCATCCATCATTACAAGATGGTTCATCGGTGCGTTCAGCAACGACGGAGTATTGCGTGGAAGATCAAATTTTTTGTCGAACGACAGTGCTGTTGCCCGACTGGTATCAGTAAAAAACTCGGTAGGCTTATGGCAAGAAGCACAGCTTCGCTCATTGTTACCAGATAGTATCGGATCGTAAAAAAGCATCTTCCCCAAGCGATCGATTTCTTTCAAAACGGCGGAATCGTTTACACGAAGAAAAACCCCCTTGTCATTTTGTCCAAAATAAAGATCCTTTGAAAAAATGGACTTGCTTGCTCGATTCAGTGAATAGTCAAGCATGCTTTTGCTTTTCACTTTGTACTCAACAATCAACTGCTGATTGATGCGAAAAAGCGGGTTGATGAAATCACGAATAAAAGTGAAATGGTCAAATTTTTCAAAATCTGCGGATTGCTTTTCAGCAAACGCGATCAGGTTTTCATACAGCGTTTGATAGTTTGCAGTCAGCGAATATTTTGGATAAGCAGTTGAGAAGTTTTGATAGATATCTTTTACAGCCACCAACATTGTTCGCAATTCCGGAATGATATTTTCCGGGTTTGGACATTCAAATCCAGTGGTGTAGATCGCGGCGAGGTTTAGTAGATAGAGACGGTTGCACAGAAAGAAGTGGTGATAAGAGTTGAGTTCAGTCGTGATCGAGTCGGCACTATAACATTCCATGGCTTGCTGTCCAGATTCGACCAGCGAGTAAAGCGTATCCCGGATGATTTCATTTTCGTCAAGGTAAAGGCCGGCAAGGGTCAAGCCCCTTCCAACTCTTTTATACGGTTTTTCAAATTTTTCGAATACTTCGGTTTCCCATTCAACAGGAAGAGGGCCGTTTATTTGTTTGTAGGCAATAGGTTCAAAATATCTTAGCCAAAAGTCAATCTTCTTGAGTTCGGTGCGAGCGGCGTTTAATGCAGATTGAACATTTTGTTTGGAGGACGAATCGGACACTTCGGAGGAACGAATTAATTGGAGCAGTGCATCCTGTTTGTTTTTAAATCGATCGATACTTGCGTGATAGAAGGATTGATATACCTGCAATTCGCCCGGTTGCCTAAAGGAAAGCAAACAAATGAAACATAAAACTCCCAATGAAGCTAACACCTGAAAGAAACGCATAATTGAAAATGTCAACAGTGAAATTACGCTTGCATTACCACGGCGCGTTCCCTACGCAGTTAACTTATTGTTACGCAGAATTGATCATTTTGTGAAGGAAGTTATGCAAATCAGGAAACGAAGAATTCCTGTAGTGTCGACTCAGCCCACTCCTCTTTTGGCTCAACCCAGGGTGAGTTGTGATCTTGAATCGAGTTTAATACGCGCCAATTTTCTTCCGTGAGCCGGGCATGATCGATTGCCGGCAATTTCTGCTCGTCGAGTTTCTCGACGGCGAGCTTTTGCCCTTTTGTATTATAAAGTGCGCGATTAAGAAGTTTCCCCTTCAGCAGCCCCGACTTCCCGTAAACACAATTTCCCAGAACAATACCCATTACTTCACTACCAACAAGCGACAGTATACAATTATGATGAAGTAGAAATCCGGAGCCATTATTCCCTTTAATAACAATCATATGTTAAAAATAAGGGGAGCCGCGGCCATTTCATGAAAGAACTTAGGAACATCCAAAAACTTAATATTGGGTATATTATCTTATTATTAAATTTACGGCTCATCAATTTTTATATATGCCAAATAAACGAAAGAAAGCATTCCGGCAGCAGGTTGAACAGCAACTTATTACAACATTCGATCTGCTGGAAAGAAGTTCAAACCCAAAAAAGGTAAAGCGCGGCTTAAGAAAGGCGAGCAAAATACTGTCAGGACTGCTAAAAGCCGTACCAGAGGTAAAGGCAAAGGCAAAGCCGAAAAACAAGAAGTTGAAGCCTGTACCGAAGGAAGTTACCAAGGCGGAAGCGGCGACGGCGACTAATTAATAATAATGGTATTCCGGCTGCGTCAATAGGTGTTTGTAGAGGCGTTTCAGTTTCGCCTCTACTTGCTGCCGCGCAAGAACATTTCTATGTACAAACGCCTTCTCCCATAATACCGTCCATGAAGAAGGGTTTTGTCCCGGATCGAGTAGAAATGCTTCCAATAAGTAGTTCGGTTGTTTCGGGTTCCCCTCTCCTTCGTATAACCGCTGAACAATTTCATTGATTAACTCATGAGGGTCAGCTGGGGTTTGGAAATCTCTTAAAATGCGCGAGGCATCGACAACAATATGCTTGTCTTTGAAAGTAAAACCATTTTCAAATAAACGTTGAATGAAGGTTGAGCGTTTATGCAATGCTTCGACCGATAAACCCAATTCGCTGCTTGCATTTTTATCGGCATTCCCCCAATCGTCCGGAATCTGCTGACCAAGTTCGTTTACTGTAAACCGTAACCAATCCCAGTAAGCGTAATTTTCAAGTGAGTCGTTGCCCGTTCGTACGATATTGACGTGCCTTGACAAACGAAACAAAAATTCAATTGGACTTTTCTCCAGCTTTGCTTTGAAACTATCCTGGTAAAAAAAATCATTCAATAGAAATTTCCGCAACCAAACTGTAATATCAAATTTACTGGCCATGAAGGCTTCGGCCGCAGGTTTGATTAACTTGTTTAGCGCCTCTTCTGTCACCTCTTTGGACAATAAGAATTTATACAACCGGGTAGTGAGATTCACGGCTGTGTGTAATGTTACGATCGTAGACAGGAGTTGTCTGAGCTCTGCCAGTACTTCTCTCGCGCCCGCCCGATCAAAATATGCTTCCAGGAAAGCGCTATTTTCTTCCGCGTAGATTTCTAATGATTTGTTAGGATAGTGAATCGAAGCATTGTCGCAGATGAAATGCCATTTGTTTAATAACCTGCTCAATTTTCGCGCCTTCTCCTTACTCACAGTATCTCTTACATCCGCTGCACATGTAAAACGGTCAATCACTTCATCTGCTACATACGGAAACATTTTTCTTTTGCCAGGCGAGACACGCTTAAAATAGTAGATCATTCCGGGATCAGCAATTACCTCTGTCAACAAATCGACAAAGTTTCCGAGTGAATGTGTGCGGATGATTTCAAAATGCCTGAATACTTTTGCTGGGAACGGGATTCTCTTCAATTCAACCTGGAAAAACTCACACCAGAAAAGAAACATTTTCGGCATGAGTGAATGAGCATTTTCATTATACATAATACTCACAATCCAATTTTTCAATGAAATCTTTCTTTTCTCATTGATTACGGGATCATGATTCTCATCGTAAACCCAGGTTTTTCCCAGGGCTAAATTGGTATCGGGTTTTGGCGACTGAATTGAATCGTAATCCTTCAGTGGCTTACTATCCAATAAAAGCTGATGACGTAACAAAAGCTCAACAGCTTCTTTCTTTGTTTTTCCTCTAAATAATTTCGCACCCGCTGGAGTAATCCCCATTAGCGACC
>JACMLR010000027.1 GCA_014379515.1 Chitinophagaceae bacterium | reverse complement strand
TCTCTCGACGATCCGCAACCGAAATTTTTTGCAGCCACCAGGATTTTTCCTTTGTAGACCGGGTTGTTTAAAACGAAGTCTGCTTTGGGCTGATTTGAATCTCCATTTATAAATCGCCAGTCACAGAAAAGATTTGTACCAAAACCCTCCCTGCTTGTTGCCTTAAGAAAGCGCGCTGGAATAATTTGATCCGTATCGATGTTCTCGATATTAATTGGAACTGCAGTTCCCGAAACGATATTGATTGCTTTGCTCATTCTTAAATTGTTATAACTACATTACGCGGGTTGCAATTCCTGTGCGCCCATCATTTCTCTTACGTCTGTCACATGACCGGTAATTGCAGCCGCTGCTGCTGATAATGGCGATGCCAGAAAAGTTCGTGCATCCGGTCCCTGTCTTCCTTCGAAATTTCGATTTGAAGTTGAGATGCAATATTTCCCCGCTGGTATTTTGTCTTCATTCATTCCAAGGCAGGCAGAGCAACCTGGTTGACGCAGCACAAAACCCGCTTCCTCAAAAACCTTGTGAATGCCTTCTTCCCGTGCCTGCTTTTCTACTTGCTGGCTCCCCGGAACAATCCAAACTTCCACTCCGTCTGCTTTCTTTCGACCCTTTACAAAAGCTGCAACCATGCGCAGGTCTTCAATCCTGGAATTTGTGCATGAACCTATGAAGACATAATCCACTTTTTGCCCGTTGATTTTACTACCGGCTTCGAGCCCCATATATTTTAACGACTTCTCAAACCCGGGCTTTTCGCTTTCTTCGACTTCATTCAATGACGGAATATTTGCCGAAATGCCCATACCCATACCTGGATTTGTTCCATAGGTAATCCAGGGTTCGATGTCGTCTGCTTTTATATTAATTTCTTTATCAAATTGGGCATCAGCATCGCTGTATAGTTGCTGCCATGCTTCTAACTTTTTATCCCATTGACGACTGCCGTTATTTGCTGGTGCAAAAAGCCGGCCTTTAATGTAGTCGAACGTAATTTCGTCTGGGGCAATGAGCCCGCAACGCGCACCCATCTCGATGCTCATGTTACAAATCGTCATTCGCGCTTCCATTGATAATTCACGAATTGCCGACCCGGCGAATTCGACTGCGTATCCCGTAGCACCACTTGCAGATATAAGCGAAAGAATATAGAGCACAATGTCTTTCGACACGACGCCTTTGTTCAGTTTACCGTCAACGTTTATGCGCATAAGCTTCGGCTTCGTCTGGAGGAGGCATTGCGTTGCTAAAACCATTTCAACCTCACTCGTGCCTATTCCAAATGCGATCGCACCAAATGCACCATGGGTAGACGTATGACTATCGCCGCAAACTATCGTCATGCCTGGTTGAGTGATTCCAAGTTCGGGCCCGATGACATGCACGATTCCCTGGAATGGGTGTCCGAGTCCGTAGAGTTCAACATTATGTTCTGCGCAATTTTTCTTTAATGTGTCAACCTGTAGCCTGCTCAATTCTTCTTTGATTGGCAGGTGCTGATTCATCGTCGGTACGTTGTGATCGGCAGTGGCTACAGTTTGCGCAGCACGAAAGACCTTTATTCCGCGGTTGTTCAGTCCCGTAAAAGCTTGCGGACTGGTAACCTCATGGATAAAATGTTTATCAATATATAAAACCGATGGACCGTCCTCGATGGTGCGGACCACGTGTTTCTCCCAAATCTTTTCAAATAATGTTTTAGCCATATTTAATGCACTCAGTGCTATTGGTCTTTAAAAACTATTTTATCAATCTCGCTTTTGAAAAATGCGTGGCGCAGAAGCGCCACGCCAAAAACTACGTTCATGAGAAAATTACCTTTATGAAGCCATAATTGCTTCCGGCTGATAAGCGGTCGCCAACTGCGTCAGATCTTCATCTTGCACTTCTTTTTTGAGGTCGGCCACCTTTAGAAAAGATTCGTAGAGTACATCAACGTCGTTGCGATTGAATTGATATCCTAACTTCTGCAGGCGATGAGCAAGCGCACTTCGACCGCTTCTGGCGGTAAGTACGATCCTGGAACCACCCGCTCCTACTTCCTCGGGATTAATAATCTCGTAGGTAAGGGCGTCTTTCAAAAATCCATCCTGGTGAATACCGGATGAATGTGAAAAAGCATTACTTCCTACAATAGCTTTATTCGGCTGAACTGGCATCCGCATGATATCGCTCACGAGCCTGCTCATTGGGTTTAGCATTTCTGATTTTACATCGGTATAAAAACCGAGATGTTTGTGTTGTTTGATCACCATTACTACTTCTTCGAGCGATGTATTACCAGCACGTTCGCCCAGTCCATTGATCGTACACTCGATCTGTCTTGCACCACCAACAATTCCTGCAATAGAATTTGCTGTTGCCAATCCAAGATCATTATGACAATGGCAACTGAGAACAGCTTTATCAATATTGGAAACGTTGTTAACGAGGAACAACATCTTGTCACCATATTGGTTCGGCAAACAGTAACCAGTTGTATCAGGAATATTGACGGTTGTTGCACCAGCAGCAATCACCGCTTCCACAACCTGCGCAAGGTATTCGTTGTCGGTACGACCTGCGTCTTCTGCGTAAAACTCAACATTGTCTGTATAGTTTCTCGCCCATTTTACGCATTGTACTGCACGCTGCAGAATATCTTCCCGTGTAGAATTGAACTTTGATTTGATATGAAAATCGGAAGTGCCAATGCCCGTATGTATGCGTGGATTTCTTGCATGTTTGATCGCCGCGCCTGCAACATCAATATCTTTTTGAACTGCCCGGCTAAGTGCACAAACAGTTGCTCGCTTGAGCGTTTTTGAAATTTGCTCTACGCTTTCAAAATCGCCCGGGCTGGATATAGGAAAACCCGCCTCGATAATATCAACTCCGAGCTCTTCAAGTTTCAGTGCGAGTTCGATTTTTTCTTTGGTATTTAATTTACAACCGGGGACCTGTTCGCCATCGCGAAGCGTGGTATCAAAAATGAAAATTTTCTTATCTGCCATAGAGGTAATTTGAACTGAAGAAGGGGAAAAACACAGGCTGACTTAGTTTTTATGCTTTCTATTGGAACGCAAGACAACCGGTTATTTCGAAGATATTGGTAAAGAAGGGGCGGAGGAAATCAAAATAACCGCTATTTTACACTGTTTAAAAGCGGGTCTTTGCCCTGTAACCCTCTGCTGGCAAGAGTTTTAACAATATTCCAATACGATGCCCAACCGCTCTACTGATCCACTGTTTTTGCTGATTAAATCGCTTGAAAAGTCTGAAAAACGAAATTTCAAGCTGTATGTCAAGCGCCATAGCGGTGGCGAAGACCTGAAAATCGTACAACTCTTTGACGCCCTTGATAAAATGGATGAGTACGATGAAGACATTGTTCTCAAAAAAAACAAGGCGATTCGGAAACAGCAGTTATCAAACATGAAGGCGCATTTGTACCGTCAATTGTTATCAAGCCTTCGGCTGATTAAAAACGACAATAACATCGACATCCAGCTCCACGAGCAAATGGATTTTGCCCGGATACTTTATAACAAAGGACTGTATCACCAAAGCCTAAAGGTGCTCGATAAACTCAAGGAACTCGCACGCACGCATCACCAATTCACCTATTTGCAACAAGTGCTGTTCTTTGAAAAAAAGATTGAAACACTTTTTATCACGCGAAGCATGCAGGACCGTGCACTGCAACTTAGTACTGAAGCCGATGACGTTTCAACCAAGATTACGCTTATATCCGAACTTTCAAATCTATCGCTGGAACTCTACAGCTGGTATATCAAGAACGGTCATGCGCGAAATGAAAAAGATATTGAATCCGTAAACGCGTTTTTTGAAAAGCATTTTCCGGATAAGGCAAGGCAGGTAAGCGGCTTTTACGAATTGCTATACCTGTATCAAAGTTATTCGTGGCTTGCTTTTATCAAGCAGGATTTCCTGACCTATTATCGGTACACGCAAAAATGGGTGGATTTGTTTCATCATGAAAAATTCATGATAGAAGTTGAAAC
>JACMLR010000246.1 GCA_014379515.1 Chitinophagaceae bacterium | reverse complement strand
TAGGATTTCGATTGAGTTTTTGTTCTTTTTTTCATCTTATTGTTATTAATTTAGCTTCGGCCCTAACGGTAGAAATTCTATTACCCCGGATGCTCGAATCCGTAACGTTGTGTGCAAAAAAAGACAGCGTTCTTATGAGATAACCGCTTGATAGAATTTTCCAAAGATCAATCCATCCTTTTTCTGTGCTCTCATGAGAATTAGTAAAATTGAAATTTTATACCAACATGCCCCATATAAGAGCAACTATCAAAACACGTCGTGCGTTTATGAAACAATCCGCAATGGCTGCCGGAATGTTCACCTTACTAAACGCCTGTGGACACGGTTTTAAATCGTGGAAGTTTCCACTTGATCCCGATGCAATTATCAAGTTTAGAAAAGGCTTCAATGGACAGATCATTCTTCCAAACAACGCAGAATATGAAACGGCTCGAAGAACCCTTTTGTTAGATCCAGAGATAGATAAGCATCCGGCTCTAATAGCACAATGTAAAAATGAGGAAGATGTACTGCGCTGTATTGATTTTGCACACCAACATGAACTTGAAGTTGCTGTGCGTTCGGGTAATCACAGTGGTTTGGGTTGGGGGACTTGCGAAAAAGGTATTGTTATTGACCTTTCAAAAATGAAAGGTGTTACAGTTGATCCAGTGAAACAGACAGCGCAAGTCACAACCGGTAGCAACGCTGAAGAAATTCTTGCAGTTACTGCTCCTTATGGTCTTGCACCGGTATTAGGTGAATGTGGCAGCGTGGGTGCCGGTCTTACATTGGGCGGAGGTTTGGGTTACCTTTCGGGAAAATACGGAGCGACTTGTGATAATCTACTATCGGCCCGTATCATCACAGCGGATGGCCGCACATTGAAAACAAGTGCTACTACTAATCAGGACCTCTTCTGGGCTATTCGGGGCGGTGGTGGTAATTTTGGCGTGGTCACGGCTTTTGAATACCAATTGCATCCTGTTAACGAGGTACTTGCTGGCCGCTTTGTTTATCCAATTCGTAAAGCCAGTGCCTTGCTCCGGTTCTTTCGAGAATTTATGTTAGCTGCTCCCGATGAATTGCAGGGTGATTGTTATTATGCCAAACAAGGCGAAGGAAGTTTTGAGGTGGCGTTCGTTTACTCAGGTGATCTGAATAAAGGGGAAAGTCTGCTAAATACGTTTCGCACATTTATGAAGCCTGATCAGGATTGGGTAAAACGGAGACCCTATTCCGAAATTTATCGTATGGCTCCGGATATTGCTCCGCATAATGTAAATATTCCCTGTCCGTTTCAATCCGGCAAGGGTACTTACATTGAACATCTTTCAGATGAAGTGATCGATCTGATACTTGCCCAGTTTGAACAAGCACCACCATCCTGCCAATTGTTCTCCGTTCTTTCTCACTACATGCACGGAGAAGTTTGCCGGGTAGCAACGGACGCAACGGCGTTTGAGCTTCGTAAGGCAGGGGCAATAGATATTGCATTTTCAATTGGATGGGATGATGCGAAGAAGGCATTTGCCTGTATGTCGTGGCTTAACAAAACTTTTGAAGGATTGCAGCCGTA
>JACMLR010000245.1 GCA_014379515.1 Chitinophagaceae bacterium | reverse complement strand
TTACCTTCGCTTGTTTGCAATGTACCAGCCACTGAAACGCCGGCTTTCAAAATAGGATAGCGCAGATCATAAACGTGCACGTCATCCACGCCAACACCGTATGGCCACATTGGCGCAATGGAGCCACGACCACGGAGATATCGAATCCTGAATTGGATAAGGCTATCTGACTGTGGCAACTTCGCGGATGCTACATGCCAGTATCTTTTGTTACTATCCGTCCAGCTTCTTCCAGAAACATTATTGAACCAGTTGGTTCGATTGGCGACATCCGGCACCAGCCGCTGGATGGGTGATGCAGTACCGAGCGAATAATCAAAGAATGCAGAATCACGACCATTGCGCATGTAGCGTGTCAAACTGAAGCTTACATATGGATTGGTCATGCCTTTAATATCAAAAACGGGTGATGTAAGTCCTCCACTTGTAAAAGGGGTATTCTCAACCAGCGGTACATCCCAAAAATACTTTCCGCTTGCTGCGTTTTTCTTTAATCCACCTTCTACCAGGTTGGTAGAAAATAAGGTAAGTCCGCCGCCGCGCCAATAAGATTCATCGCTATTGAAGCGTTCGAGGTATGGGAAACTATCGATCATTTTATTTATCGCGATGAATGTTATGCTACTGTCGTTTGCACTATAGGTGTCACCATCCATTGATAAAGATCCTTGCAAACCGGTTGATGTCAGCGTTGCGCTCACCATGTCCGCAGTCTGTATCTGCATTATTTTTGATCTTGAAGCATAAGGAGCGAGCGCGGTTATGGTATCCGTTATAATCCGACCATTGTAACAACGCAGTTTGAGCGTAATAGTTGAAGCGACAGTGCCGGAGTTATTCATCACCCTATAAATGATAGGAATGGTTTTTTCACTAAAACGTCTTGCGCCAGAAGGTATCAATTCGCCTGATACAATATCTCGCGGTTGTTTATAAATACGAATATTAGAGAGCGGGTAGTTCCCATCTGCTAAATTCGATGCCGCTGGTATTACAAATCGAGCTTGAAAACTGCTACTAAAATTTTGATTATTCGCTTTTAAAATCCTGCTTAGGTTTCGATGATTTCGATTTATCTGTGACGGAATAGTATCCAGCATCGACACTTTCAACCATGGTGCAGAATCATTCCCCCGGATGGTAAGCAGTTCTGCATCGGATGGGTAACCGATTTCTACCGACATAAAAATATCTTCCGACGTATCATAGGCCGAAAGGTTATAAGTCACATGCATGGTGTTATAAACCAATACGCTATTCACTGGCCCTGCAAGTGCCGAAATAAGACTTCCTTTACTTGCAGATTTTTTAACGATCAGCTTACCGCCGTTTCCAGGAAACAGGTCAAGTTCTTCCGCACCGTCTGTTACAAAATGCGACTGACCAAAATATACGGAATCACGAAGAGCATTGAACTGTTGTTGCCATGGTAAGGCAAGAGGGTTGTTCGATGAAATTCGGATGGTGGTTGAAAGAAAATTATTTGTTGAATCAGGATCGCCAGCAAGTTTCACTTTTATACTCAACGGATATTTTCCAGCAACGTTCAAATCAATTGTTTTGGAAGACGTGACAGTTAGTTGTCCAAGTGGATAGATTGAAGTGGTAATGGTATCGGTCGCGAAAATGATATCGCCCAGGTAAACACTCGAAATGATCGGGCCATGAATCGTATCGGGCGATAAACTTTGTAATACGTACGTAATTTTTTCGGCTTGCCTCCGCTCGGTGGACGTATGTTTACGGCCTGATTGTGGACTAATCAAAGACAACAATTTTAAATCATCTTTTGATACCGAATCATTACACGCGCCGGCTGTCTGCAGTATGGACTTTGCAATCGAACGCTCGCCAGTTTTCCCAGTTTTAATTGCGCAAGCTGAGAACCAATAGGTACTATCTTTCGTTAGACCCTTAATCGTATATGACGTCGCATCAGTAACACCAATCAACTCCATTTCTTCTTTGCCAATTTTCATGATCGCAACACTATCAATTCCTGGTGGTTTGACGATGTTCATTGTGATCGCTCCTTCGCATGTAGAAACTAAATTAAAATTCACATCAGGAAAAATCACAAACGGCTGCGACAACACTTCTTCCGTTGTCTCGGTATTGAATATTCTCACTCGCACGTTTGCAGAAGTAACGACCGGCACCGTCCAGAGCAACCTGTTGATCAACGGGTTTGTAATTGATCCCGCCGATTGCCAGGCTCCACCGTCAACTGTATACTCAACTTTATATTTTCCATTCGGAACCTGCCCATCCTCCCAAATAATACTTTGCGCCTCTCCTGCCTTTAATTTTTCCCCACCTGCCGGGTGAATAATTCGTATTTTTTTTTCCTGATGATGTTGAACAACATAGAACTGTTGCGCACCGAACGGAACTACATGCCCTTTAATAGTAACCGTATATGTTCCAACTACCGGGTTTCGAATTACGACTTGCTCGATATTATTAAGACGATCAATTCCCTGGACAGCGGGCAACAGTATTCCATTAAACGCGCCATTAAGTACATACGGTTGGAAAACCTGTCCGTTCGGTGCAGTAACTACGATGTCTAAATCATTCACCAATGTTTTCGAAGTATAAAGCGAAGCCTCACGATCTGGCCAATAAAGCATAACCTTCAATTCCGCGGTGTTCGGTTGAACACTTAATTGAAATTTTTTTTCTTCACCGTGATCAACCTGCGCGATATCGTACTGTCTCTTCTCGATTGTTTCTGCAGCATGAAGCGCGTTTAACCAACCGAAGCCGAATGCAAAATCAGGACCGGGAACACCGATATCCGTTGCACTGTTACATAATACTGCTTTGATGAGCGCTGCGTCTGGGGTTATATTACTATTCAATTGCCTGAAGCGTTCATACATAAGCGCAGCAACACCACTTGCCTGCGGGGCGGCCATGCTGGTTCCATTGTTGTACCAATAGTCGTTTGGTGGAACTGTCGAAACAACATTCAGTCCTATGGCAACAATTTCGGGCTTAATTCGTCCGTCGATTACTGGACCCCGGGAAAAGTTCTGCACCTCCGCATCCTTACTGGTTCCGCCAACAGTCAATACATTTTTTGACGCCTGGTATCCCGACTGAATCGTCCGGTATCCTGACGGGTAAGGAAGGCAACTGGTAAACCCATCATTGCCTGCAGCAAATACATGCAACACTTTTGGAAGCATGTTCATTTGTTGATCGATTGCATATGACGCACTGGTATAACCGCCAAACACATCGCAATTGCGGATGTTGAGGCCATAGGAATTATTTGTAATAACCATTCCATACTGGCTATAGTACTCTGGAGTCGATCGAATTATTCCATCGAGTATATTGATATAAAGTTTTGATCTGAATGCATGGCCTTTGAGTCGTGGATTTAAGTTACCACCACCCGCCATTATTCCAGCAACATGTACAGCATGGCTAACCGCATTGTTCACGTAAAGAAAGCTTTTATATGCGTGATCAATGTGCGCGCCTGTTGACCCAACATCTCCAAGGCCTATCGCAACGCCTCGTCCACTGAGTCCACGACCAATGCCAGGTGCCTCATTGTGAAGAATCGAACTTTGATGCGTGCGTTGCGATTCATCGTTTAATGCTTCGTAGGGAGGTGGTTCCGCTTCGATATAACGAACAAAGGGCAACTTCATAATTTCTTCAATTCGTTGCGTTTCAACTTCGATTAGTATTTGCTCTTTGTGCATGCTACGATTGCTCCAAATGATCTTCATTTCACTCAACAACACTGCTGCTTCAGTTTTTTCAATACCCGGATAGAACGAAACTAATAATTTCTGAGTCGCTCCCGCAGCAGCATTATTTATTTTGGTAAGAAGTGCAGGATCCATTTTTAATAGTGGATCAATACCAAAGGATTGAATTATCCCGAACTGCTTCAATTCACCAGATGTAACTTTTGTTGAAAGGCTTGCCAGGTAAGTGTGTTCAGGGATATATTCAAGCAATTCGATTCCAGCGGATCGAAGGCGGAAGATTTCGGCATGGGCGGGCAACCGTTGAAATTGCAAAAACAAAAAAAGCTTACCGTTGAATTGTTGTGAATTGGATATAGGTGATAACGGATCGATTGATTCGACAGCCCCGGTAGAAGCTAGCTGTCCATTCTTAAAAAAGATGGGAAATGATCTTTCCTGCGCATAGCAACAGGTCGTTAGCAGTGAGCCTATCAATAAAAACCTCCACAGCAGTCCTGGTCTGGTAACACACATACCTAAATGTAGGTACTCATTCCAGCTTCTCAAAGCGAATAGGGAGAAAATCAGCCCGAAATCTGAAGAAACTCACGGTGAGGCTTACCTTGGCTGAAGACGATAAGAAAACAGTGCTGGAAAGCGGTCCAGATCAAGTTTGTGGAATTTCTTATGATTCAACTTCCAAAGTGCCCAATATTTCTGAAAAGAATAATCGGCCGAAGTTTTTGCGATTAACCAACCGGTTCTACCATCAAGGAAGCCCAGGCGAAAAATGTATTTTTTCATAAAGCAAATGCCGGGTGAGAGAAGTAAATGAAGCCAGGTGCTTCGCTTCTCCCGTACATGATAATCCATTGCAGTCAGCAATGCAGATTCCCGCATCTTCTCTTTGTATTCCTGTTCCGTCTTGAAAGCATGATTTTCCAGGTAACCTTCCAGCTTGAGGAAATTCAATTCATTCGGGGAAGTAATGTCAGTGTGAGAGATAGCATTATCCCACGCAACGGTCTGTTTATTGTAAAGGCGATTTTTCCAACTCGTCGACCAGTCACTATGTTTCACCCACTTATCCCCTAGAAAGTTTTTCCAAAGCACCCTGTATACAGTGCTGTTGGTCCGAGGGGACCAATTCAGCAAAATGTTGTGCAACTCTGCGTCTACCATTTCGTTTGCATCAAGGGCTAAAATCCAATCGTGACTTGCGTGAGAAGCTGCTTCGTTCTTTGTTTCGCCATATCCGTCCCAGGCGATCTCAAACACTTTTGCCCCGGCTTGTTTTGCAAGTTCAATTGATTTGTCACTCGTTCCAGAATCGCAAACAATAATATCATCAGATAATCCCTGAACACTTTTTAAAAGAGGACCAATATTTTCCGCGCCATTTTTCGCTACTATGACAACGGAGAAAGGCGTTCGCGCGGCTGCGCCGGATGGAATTGCTTCGACCCAGTCTTCACTTTTCTTTTTACGCATTTGCAAAACGCCCTTGAATATTTGCATGAACGTTTGAACGATCAATCTGAAATCCAACGAAAGACTTGAATTGCGAACATAGTAAGCGTCCCATTGAAAACGATGAAAAACATCCAGAAAGCCGCTTGTTTTTCCGCGATAGCCTTTTATTTGGGCCATACCGGTAATGCCTGGACGAACGAGGTGCCTAAAATCGTATTCCCGAATTTGCTCTGAGAAGTATTTGCAATCACTGATCATATGAGGTCGTGGTCCGACAATACTCATATCTCCGCGTAACACATTTAAAAATTGTGGAAGTTCATCTATACAGGAAAAACGAAGGAATTTGCCGAGTGAAGTTATGCGAGGATCGTTTGAAGCTGCCTGCCTTTTATCTGCATCATTATTAACTATAATGCTGCGGAACTTCAGGCAATCGAATAATTTACCATTAAGTCCCACGCGTTTTTGTCTAAAGAAAACAGGACCCCTGGAATCCATCTTAATAAGGATTGCCAAAATGGGGACCAGCCACCACAGCACCAGTATTAACACCAGTGATGAAAGAATTACATCAAAGGCTCGCTTAACGAATGCAAACGGTTTGTTTACCTCATAAGTTGGCTGTGCTTCTGTAGACACAATATACCGGATAGCCCTTCCCTGTGAAGGACTTGTGGTTTCAGCTCTGCTCATAATAATTTCCTTAATTTACGATCAAGCACTTAGTGGTAAGCATCGTTAACTGATCCGGATAGCCGCATTTTAAGATAATATTAAGATGGCTACGATCCTATGAAACAGTTACAACTGATCATAACAACAATTATACCATTGACACTGGCCCATTCTTAAACGTTGCAGCACAGGAGATATTTTTACAAAGCCTTATAAAGTGTTACCGAACTGCATCCCCCGGTCGAAATGTGTAGATACAACACCTCACGGTGGCCATTGCATTCTGCAACGTTTAAGGAAGTAACCCTATTTTTGCCGCTTTTACATTTGTATTTCCTTTCATGATCAAGCGACTCGTTATCATCGGAATTTATACTGGTCTTGCCCAGCTTTTTTCCGTGTTCGTTTTAAAGGAAGCAAGTAGCAGTGTCGATGTAAACGACCTGGCGCAACTGGCACAAATGGATTCATTGTACCAACTAGCGCTCACGCTTATTGCTGGTGGCTTACAGGCAGCCGCGATGCGTAATATCGCACTGGAGAAAAATTGGAAGCCTGAATATGAAAAAACTCAATCCGCGCGACTGACTGCAAGCTTTTTATTTCTTCCCCTTTGTTTCGTGGGTTTTATTAACCCGGCATACAACATCTTTTTATTGATCCCTCTTTTTGCACTTAGTGGCGATTATGCTTTATATGCTGTGGGTCGTCCGGTGCTTGGCGCAGCAATCGCTTTTCTGCGGGTACTGATTCCCTATGCCTTGGTGTTAACAGCGGTGTTGTTCAACAAACAGCCAATTAGTAATTTTTTGTTAATCGGGGTTGCTATCTCCTATATAGTTAGCAACATCTATATCAGTTACAGACTTAAGGTAAAGTATTGGGTTTCGCCGGGATGGAGCCATTTCCAAACTTACATTGCAACATTGCCGTTGGGATTTGTTAACCTTTCGTTTTATATTTTAGGACTGGGTATGCTTGTGGTTGCACCACTGTTTTACCCGGAACCAACAATTGCGGTAGCGTTTTTGGGACTTAAACTATACGTTATATACAAAGGCATTTTGCGCATTATTCACCAGGCATTTATCAAAGAAATGATACATGATGATGTTTGTTTGAAGATCGATCAGCTATCTATTATTGCTGCAACTGCATTCCTCGGTGCCTTCATTATTTTTCCTGCATCCAGCATCCGCCTTTTATTCGGCGAAACATTCTCGGAACACCAGCTCTTTTTTCAACTTTTAGCCATCGGGGCGCTTGTTTATTCCTTTCTTTTAAGTGGCACAACCCGCGCATTGCTCGATCGAAAAGACCGGGCTTACATCCGAATAAGTGTGGCAGCTGCAGCCATTGCACTGATCGCCTTACCCATCGCTTCAACCATAACAAAATTGCCCGAAGCAATTGCCTGGTCGCTTTTATGCGGAGAGTTACTTTTTGCAATTGGCCTGGCTACAATTATGAATCGACCAAAGTTGATATTGCCCCGGCTTTTCTTCTTGCTGCAATGCTTGCTGTTTCTGGCATTAATATTTCTTATACGCTGGCAGCTAGGCGATTTGCTGTCGATTAATATCGCTTGTATCGTATCGTTCGTGGGCATACTGTTATTTTTGCATCGTAAAAAGTTTATGTCTCTTTCCACGAATGCATAACGATGCAAGTTCACCTTATCATTTTGACCCCGTAAATAGTTATGTCGACCCTTGTTACATACCTGCGAAAGCAAAGCTTTAACCCTGGCATCGCCAGTGTTTTCATTAACCCCTTTTTTTTTATCAGGAGTGCCTTATATCGCGCATTGAAGAAAGACTCCGCGCGCCTTTCTGGAACATTGATGGATTTCGGTTGTGGTCGGAAACCATACCAGGGGCTATTTACCGTCGATCAATATATTGGTGTTGATCTCGAGGTTACCGGCCACGATCATAGCAGCTCTTTGGTAGATGTTTTTTATGATGGTAAAACATTGCCATTTGCCGACAATCATTTCGATTCTATTTTTTGTAGTGAAGTAGTGGAACATGTGTTCGATCCTGAAATTATTTTACCAGAATTGTTTCGGGTATTGAAACCAGGCGGGCGGATTTTGTTAACTGTGCCTTTTTGCTGGAATGAACATGAAGTACCATACGATTACGCGCGGTACAGTTCATTCGGTATTACGCATCTCGTGTCCAAAAACGGCTGGAGCGTGTTGAGCAATACGAAAACCGGGAATTTTGCACGCGTTATTTTTCAACTGTGGGCACTTTATTTCTTCGAACTATTTAAAAAATGGGGCAAAGTCGGATATGCATTATCATTATTGATAATCGCGCCTATCAATTTGTTAGGAAGCATTTTGATCCCGTTGTTCCCTATAAATAATTCACTCTATTTCAATAATGTGCTGCTCGCAGAAAAACCGCTACTTTCCAAATGATGAGCAAAAAAGCAATTGTTTATCTTTTGTTTACTATAACGCTCTGTTATATTGTTAGTCCGTGGTTTTTTGAACGAAAGCTTTTGTTCAACGAAATTATCGCTGCATCCGGCCTTGCAATTCTTGCTTACAAACAATTCAGAATTGGAAACGATGTCATTAGCCGTTGCGTCACAGCAATAGTTGCTTGGAGTGTAGTACTCGCAGTATTCTCTATTTCCACGATGGACAGCATTTACTATTTCCTTCGAAATACGGTGATTCTTTATTCGATGCTGGCATTTTTTGCAGGATATTATCTCCT
>JACMLR010000244.1 GCA_014379515.1 Chitinophagaceae bacterium | reverse complement strand
TATCTGCCAAGTCCTGAATACCCTTCACTGCCAGGTATTCCTTAACTCCCGAATTATGCGATAGCAATTGTGCGATTGTAATGCTCTCGCCCTCGGGATAATTTGGCAAGTACTTTGATAATTTGTCGTCCACATTCAACAAGCCATTCTCCACTAATTTCATAATCACTGTTGCGGTGAACGGTTTTGTGATAGAACCAATCCGGTAAATCGTTGCGGTATCATTCAAATTACTTTGCACCTTGTTCATATGTCCATACCCTTTATGCAGTAATACCTTTCCGTGGTGAACAACCAATGCAGTTCCATTAAATGTATTTGGTTTGGATAAATATTTATCGAGTTGTAGCGTGATATCCTGCGCGTGGATCGCAGTGAAAACAAAAAATAATAGAGTAGAAGTGTATAAATTTTTCATGCAAGCGATTTTGAGGCATGAAATTGCAAAAAGTATTGCACGGAAATTTGCGCGAAGGGATTATTAACAACAGCTTCTCATTTAACACGGCCTGTTAAACTTAAAGAACAACTTGCCGAAAGTGCATTTTTTTTCAAAATATAAGCTTGCATTGAAACGTTCTTTAATTAGGAGAGTGGAGTTTGTGAAGCAAGAGTAAATAGGGAATACAGAATAGAATACAAAAAATACGGTTCGCGCAAAGACGGCAAGGCGCAAAGGCTCTAAGATTGAAGGCTAATGTCGAATGTTTGGTGCGCACCAACTGGTTCGTAGCAAGCATGAGAAAAACTATCAAATGTTAAACGCTCTTGGCGCCTTTTCGCCTTTGCGCGAAATGTATTTAGGTAAAGGCAACAAAAAAGCCGCTGAATTTCAGCGACTTTTTTTCTTTTCGTGACCCCGTCAGGATTCAAACCTGAAACCTTCTGATCCGTAGTCAGATACTCTATTCAGTTGAGCTACGGGGCCGTTAATGGGCGGCAAAAATAGGCGAAAAACTATTCAGAACAAAACGATTATTTAAAAAAAGGCCCCTTCTAATTTCCGCATTGGCTTAATAGTGCCAGCGCACAAACGCCTCCATTGCCGCATATTGCGTCAATCCCAGGCGACCATACAAATCAGCCGTATTCGCATTCCGCTCTTCTGCCCGTTGCCAAAATTCCCGCGTATCACTTCCCTGGAAGGGCACCATGTCCTTTTGCGACTGGTGAATAAAAATTCCAAAGCGTTTCTTCATCACCTGCTGCGGACTCATCGGTATTGCCATTTCGATTTCACTGATATCCCATTCCTGCCACGCACCCTTATACAGCCAAAGCCAGCAGTCTCCAATCCAATTATCGCCCTCTTCCCTGCATCGGCGCAATGCCTCCAACACAACATGAAAACAAATGATATGCGTTCCGTGTGGATCTGCAAAATCGCCCGCACAATAAATCTGTTGCGGCTTCACTTCGCGAAGCAATTCAATAGTACGCTTCACATCCTCTTGGCCCATCGGATTTTTTTCAATCGCTCCAGTTTCGTAAAACGGCAGGTTTTGAAAATGGATGTTTTCATCGCTTATCCCAACATACCGACAGGTTGCTTTCGCTTCGCAACGCCGGATAAGTCCTTTTACTTCACGTATCTGTTTTGTATCGAGCTGGTTTGTTTTTTTCTGGCGGAGATAAGTACGCGCCTCATTTAAAATCTCTTTCGACTTTGTATTGTCGATCTGAAACATTTCTTCAAACCCAACGGCAAAGTCCATAAAGCGTGTAACGAATTCATCGGTCACCGCAATATTTCCACTTGTTTGATAGGCAACATGCACTTCATGTCCCTGGTCGTGCAGGCGTTGAAACGTTCCGCCCATTGAAATGATATCATCATCCGGGTGTGGGGAAAAGATCATTGAACGCTTGGGGTAGGGTAGGCTTCTTTCCGGATGATTTGGTAAGTTAGCATTCGGTTTTCCACCAGGCCACCCCGTTATACTATCACGCATCGCATAATAAACCTGGAGATTGATTTCATATGAATCGCCAACTTCAACCAGCAAATCACCCAGTCCATTATCACGGTAATCATTATTCGTTAAACTCAATATTGGTTTGTCCACTTTCAAGGCCATGTGCACAACAGCTTTACGGATCATTTTTGGACTCCACTCACATTCACCCGTCAACCACGGTGATTTGAATCGTGTTAATTCTGCCGCTGCCATCTCATCCAGTACAAATGTTGTGTCGTTGTGTTGTTGAAGAAGCGATGCGGGGATTTGTTCCGTTACATGACTTTCCACCGCTTTTTGCACAACAGGTGATTTCGATTGACCCCATGCCATCAGCACAATTCGTTTTGCCTGCATGATTGTATGAATGCCCATTGTGATCGCTAATCTCGGTACCTGCGAAATATTTGCGAACTCGTACGAATTTGCAAGACGTGTAGAATTGTCCAGCGTTACGAGTCTTGTTCTCGAACGAATACTTGATCCTGGCTCGTTAAACCCAATATGTCCGTTGTTTCCAATACCCAATACCTGCAAATCGATTCCACCGGCATCTTCAATCATCTTTTCATATTCTAAACAAAAAGACTTCACCTCTTCTTTGCTCAATTCTCCATTGGGGATATGAATATTCTTTGGGTCGATATCAACATGATCAAATAATTGCGCTTTCATAAACCGATTATAGCTCTGCAACGCATCATTGTCAATCGGGTAATACTCGTCGAGGTTGAATGTTACTACGTTTTTAAAACTCAATCCTTCCAACCGGTGCATGCGCACGAGTTCGGCATATAATGATTTTGGGGAGGAGCCCGTTGCGAGCCCAAGAACGCAATTTTCACCTGCTTCCTGCCTGGTGCGTATCAGTGTTGCAATTTCGCGCGCAATGAAGGCGGAACCTTCGTGGCTGTTCGGATAAATTTTTACAGGGATGCGCTCAAAAGAATCGGTCAAATCAATGTCGAACGTGGGTGTTGGCATAATCACTAATCGTTTTAGGTTTGGACGGAGTAAGCGACGAAGATAATAGGAATGTGCGAAATGTGCGAAATCTGGAAATATGCAAAATGCTGTACCGCAGGATCAAGATACTCATGTTGCAGGTTGTTTTGATAAGACCCATTCCCTGCGCTTACCTGATTTGGATTTCATCCAGGAAAAGCCAGCTATCATTGCCTGCACCTGGCATTCCATCGGGGATCTTACCAAAACCTTTCACTTTCACACGAATAAATTGCGCCGTTGTTTTCCTGATCAGTAAATCCAACGTTCCCATGTTCAATTTATCTTGTTTAATATTTGTCGCTTTTCCTGCAGCAATGAAATTTTTTCCGTCGATAGACGTAAATACTTCAAGCCATTGCGGCTTACAAGGCTGACTTCCTCTTGCAGTCAACACATGCACACTAACGCTCGTTATCGATTTTGGTGTTCCGAGATCTATTACCGCTTCCATATCCGCGCCCTGCCAACCCAACCATTCGGTAGAGTTCGCACCGCGATCTGACCGAACTCCGTTGATCAAGCCAAACGCATTCCCTTCACCGGGAAAATTGATAGCAGGGGTAGTTGTCAATTTTATTTTTTTACCTGTGGCGAGATTAATTGAAAAATCTTTCGCTATTTCATCAATAACTGTTCCTTCCGAACTCAATAAAACTGCCTTCGCATATCCATCTGCGGTGATAGTTATCGGCTTTGAATAGATCGGAATCGATTTTACATCTGCAATTGCATCACCGGCATTTCC
>JACMLR010000243.1 GCA_014379515.1 Chitinophagaceae bacterium | reverse complement strand
GAATCCTGGAACTCCCATTCATTGAGTTTATCATTGATGAATGTCTTATCATACGCAACGCCCCATTGATAAGCATGGCGGCCCTGCTCAAGGTTTCCTTTGTGTGAAAAATTCCAGTTCTCGATATTGAGCTGGTTGCGTGCAAAATTCTGGAATACGCCGGCGCCTAACGGATTAATGATAAGACCGAAGCTGGGTTTACTTTTATCAAAATCACGTTCGCCAAATAAATATGCGCCGGTGATATCTACATTTTCTCTTTCATCATTTTCAAAACGGGAAGCCATCCATTTTAACCGCAGCTTTTTTGTTAGCTGGTTGGTAAAGGAGAGCCCCAGCATATTGGTAACATACTGGTCCTTCTCATTACCTTCAAAGAAAATATCAATGCCCAGGTTGGACGTGAAGAAAGGAGAGAAGACCGAAGAGGTTAACTGGCTGAAAGCTGGTTGCAGTGAAAATTTTGTCTGCGAAATATTGCCGAAAAATTCAAGAGTTGATTTGTTGCTCAATTGATAAGTTAAGAGGGCTTGCAGGTCGGATGATGAAGGAACATAGTTGCCTTCTGTTTCCTGACGACTTAATAGATTACGGTTGCTCCGGTTTCTTGCGCCAATCAAATAACTGAATTTATTATTGTTGGATGTGCCTTCGACATGCAGGCCCTGTTCGAGTATACCCACATAAGCAGAACCGCCGAAGCGCTTTGGCTTATTATATTGAATATCGAGCACACTACTCATTTTATCACCATACTTTGCCTGGAAGCCGCCATTGTAAAAATTGATATTGCGCACCAGTTCGGGATTGATAAAACTAAGGCCTTCCTGCTGGCCGTTCCTTACCAAATAAGGACGGAAGATTTCAAAGTCGTTTACATACACAAGGTTCTCATCATAGCTGCCGCCACGTACGGAATACTGCGAAGTGAGTTCATTATTGGAGCCGACAAATATTTTGATCAAACTTTCAACGCCTGTGGTAACAGACGGAAGATTGATAACGGATTTTGGATTGGGACGGATCAGGCCGGCTTCTGTCCGGTCACGCTGATCGGTAACGATCACTTCTTTTAATGTAGTCGTGTTTCCTCTTTCTAATCGTATAGTGAGATATTCTTCTTCATTTTCATTGAGCAGGAAATTCTTTTGTTCTTCGCGGAGGCCGGTATAGCTGAAGATGATGGCGAATGCTTTTTCGGCCGGCACTTTCAACCGGAAATAGCCGGTATCATTGGTAGTGATACCAGTTTGTTTGCCCAGGATAACAACGGAAACATTTTGTAAAGGGTTCTCATTTTCATCTATCACTTTGCCGGAAACATAAGCTGATTTTTTTTGGGAAAACCCAAGACAGGAGATCAATAACAATAAGCAGGATAAGAGGTGTTTTGGCCGGTTCATTCGGTAGTGGCGGATTTGCGGACAATATTAGGCATTTAATTTTGGTTTGCCTATTGGGTAACGGTGGTGGGTTTCAAATTGTTGTGGTATTATTAAAAATCGGGAGACCGGGATCACGGTTCATTTG
>JACMLR010000242.1 GCA_014379515.1 Chitinophagaceae bacterium | reverse complement strand
TGAAGGAATTCGCACATTCGGAATTCGTCATTCGCACATGCTCAACTCTTAAATTAAGTAATCACATTAAGAAAGGTTTCCCATCCACCATCACCTCCTGATTTTTTACATCAAACGTTGCTTTTTTTCCTGAACGAACGGAAGCGTTGGTCATAATGCTTGCGATTGAATGCATATAACCCGCTTCGACGGGAGCATTAGGCTGTTGGCGGCTGCGGATACAATCCATCCAGTTACGCATGTGGGCCGACGTTAGCCTGTCGCCGCCGGTGTTTGCGGATGCAACCACTTTTTCTTCCAGGTCCGAGATGTTTACTTCTGTTAGCAGGTTCGGAGTCATCTTCATCGCTTTTGCAAACGATTCGGTTAACCCACCACGTGATGAAACCTTATTGGTATTTAGATTTAATTCACCGCCATTGGAGTAATAAATTTCTGTTGGGTTTTCGTCGCCATTGTGCATTCTCGAAGAGAAGACTACCTGGAAGCCGTTATTTTTATCATTCTCCGGACCATAGTCAAACACTGCAGTCGTTGTGTCCCAATTGCGGCGCCCATCTTTCCACATATATATTCCACCATTGGCAACAACGCTTCTTGGATGTTGCAGACCGGTGAACCAATGTACAGTATCAATTTGGTGACACATCCATTGACCCGGCATTCCGGATGAGTATGGCCAGAATAAACGGTACTCTAAATATTTCCTTGGATCCCATTCTTCAAATGGACGGTTCATTAAAAAGCGTTTCCAGTCGGTATCTTCCTGTTTCAATTTCGCAACGAGTTCAGGTCTTCTCCATCTGCCAGGTTGATTGACGTTCCATGTCAACTCTACCATTGTGATTGCACCGAATTTCCCTTCTTTGATGAATTTTGATGCAGCGTTATAATTCGCACCACTTCTTCGTTGTGAGCCAACCTGGACGATTCGATTGGAGCCTTTAACTGCTTTTAGTGCTGCGCGATTGTCTGCCATTGTTTCGGCAAATGGTTTCTCAACATATACATCTTTACCTGCCTGCACACCTTCAATACAATGAAGCGCATGTTGGAAATCGGCAGTACTGATTATCGTAGCGTCAATATCTTTTATTTTGTAAAGCTCATCGTTGTTGACACAGCCTTTTACTTCGTGCTCAAACTGCTTACCCAAATGCGCACTGCCTTCTTCGCGACGAAGTTTCCAGAGATCCGATACAGCGATGATGTCGAAGTTCAATTCTTTATAGTGATGCTTAAATGCGGGCAAAAGTGATGATCTGAAACGATCCGAAAATCCAACAACGCCAACAAGCACGCGGTCATTTGCGCCGATGATGCGTTTATAACTTTTTGCACTGAGTTGATTTACTCCGAAGTAAGTTCCGGTTGCGACAAGCGCCGTTTTTCTTAAAAAATTTCTCCTTGAATTTGTCATTTGGAAGCTGATTATCGTTGTTAGTTAATGCTGCAACAGTTATTTCCGGGTTTTAATTTTGATATTTTTGAAATAGACCCGATTGCCATGATCCTGCAATAGAATTCTTCCTGCGGTCACAAGGCCAAATCCCGCAAGGTCTTTATACTTGCTTTTTTGAATGAGCTGATTGAATTCTTCACTGCCGCGTTCATACTGCAAGATTTTTACACCGTTCAACCAATGTTCAACATGTTTTTCTCGCGAGATAATATGTGCGGTATTCCATTCACCGATCGGATTTATTTTTCGGTTAGTAGCAGTGATTAAATCATAGAGCGATCCCAGTGTCCGATTGCCGTCTCTTCCAAGTTTCGCGTCCGGGTGCTTTTCATCATCTAATAATTGAAACTCGAGGCCAAATGCCGAACGTGGATTGGAAGGTACGGGCTGAGCCGGGTCAACAAAATACTTAATTCCACTATTGGCACCTTCCGTCAATTTAAAATCGACTTTGAATTCAAAATCCGCATACAAATCGATGGTCACAATATCTCCGCCGTTAGTGGATTCGCCTCCTCCGGAGGGTTCAACAACCAATAAACCCTCTTCAATTTTCCATCCCTTTTCAGGAAACTTATCAATGAATGCACCCTTCCAACCCATCGTCGTCTTGCCATCGAACAATAATTTCCAGCCGTCAGTCTTTTCTGCTGAGGTCAGCGTATTAATGGGCTGGCCACAAGATGCTACAG
>JACMLR010000241.1 GCA_014379515.1 Chitinophagaceae bacterium | reverse complement strand
GTCCTTATTATTCTATCGTTACTGATTATTTCCTGATCGTCAAATCAAGCAAACGTAGAAATTACAATAGCAATCAATTTTTTTGACTTGAGGGCACTCCACTATTCAACGATGTTGATTGTATTCGTTACTTGGTAACGACTTTAAAAACTCAATGTCTTTTTTTCCTGGAAGATTTTGATATGCCTGAAGTATATCGCGTAATTGGTTTTCAGTTCTGATCCCACAGACTGCAGCACTAATTTCTTTCCGATCGAGCACATACCCTAATGCAAGGCTGGTCTTTGATCTTCCCTCAGACGTTAATGCAGACATCGCAGCTACAACATGGTTAACTGTAGCTTCATCGTGATTGTTGTACTCAGCGGGCGGTTTATTAATAAGCAATCCTTTCGCAAGTGGACCCCGGGCAAGAACGCCAATAGTATTTTTATCCAACAGATCTAGTAATTCTTCTTCCGGCCGCCTGTCAAGTAAACTATATTGTAGCATCACACTAACAATGCTAGATCGATGAATGTATTCGCGAATAACATTCGGCCGTATTGACGATATACCATAATGACGAATCTTTCCCGCTTTTTTCAACGACTCAAATGCTTCTATCGTGTCATCAATCGGGTCTTCGATCGTTCCTCCATGAAGCTGGTACAGGTCGATATAATCGGTGTTAAGGCGTTGCAATGATTGATCGACAGATTTGAGTATATAATCCTTGGTTGGATTCCAGTGCCAGCCTTTGCCGTCAGGATTCCACTCATTGCCCACTTTGGTTGCGAGCACGATTTTTTTCCGATGTGGTCGCAATGCCTTACCCACAATCGTTTCATTAATACCTTTATCATAAAGATCAGCCGTATCAAAAAAATTAATGCCCTGATCAATTGCATGATGCAATAAATTTTCAATGCCATTGTCGCCAGGTTGCAACGACATGCAACCGAACCCGACTTCGCTAATTGACAAGTCGGAGTTTCCAAGAATTCTATAGTTCATGAAACGAAGTTAATGAAACGGCTACGTGCAATGAATACGTAGCGGGATGGAAAAAGCAATCTCAAATCTTTCCTTAAAATGTAAACGGCTCCGTATGTTTTGATGTAAATTGCTGCCCTTTCTTACTAATTTTTGAAAAAGTACATTGAAATGATTGTAGACAGATGGACCTCGCAGTTGGATGAAATAACGAATCTTTTTAAAAAGGATTTCAGCACACTGTCTGCAAAGCGACTGGATTGGAAACCTAATAATGCAACCTGGAGTATTGCACAAAATCTTCATCACCTCATTGTAATTAACGAAAGCTATATACCCGTTTTGAAACTGGCGCGTCAAAAACAACAAAAACTTCCCTGGATTTCGAAATTTGATTTCGTCGTAAATTTTATTGGCAACACTGTACTGAAAGCTGTGGATCCCGGGCGTCGGAAAAAAGTAAAGACCTTTTCCATTTGGGAGCCATCATCAACAGACCTGGGAACAAATATTTTTGTACGATTTGAAGAACATCAGGCGGAGCTAAAAAAGTTGATTGCAAATTCATTAGATCTCGTAGAACAAAAAACGGTCATCGTTTCACCAGCAAATAAAAATCTCGTCTATAAGCTAGACACGGCTTTTGACATCCTCGTCACCCATGAACGCAGACATTACGAACAAGCAAAGGAGTCGCTGAATCTTCGTCCAGCTTAACAATATCTTTCTACTCTTCTTCATCTTCCCCCGTCAGGGTATAGACTGCAACAGCCCCGCCAGGCCCGCCGCCGATTGCTGGCATAAATGGCGGTCGAAAAACTTTCACAAGCCCAATGTCATTGATATTTAATGTTGCTAGCACACTCGCATCGACTCTCATTTCGTCAAGAAAAAACGCGGGAGTGGACATTCGAAACTGGACGAATGGCGCATACATTCTACTGTTATTAATTTGCAAACCCGGAATTCTACCCTGTAGATATTGAAAGATGGTTAAAGAACCTTGTGATGTAGGATCGTCAGCAGGTGACACATAGTAAGCATTACCGCCCTTGAATAATTGCGAGGCGTACAGCTCATCTAATCCGCGTCGTTGATTTTCGTTGTAAACGAATTGCGACTGGCTGGTAACCGTCACGAATAATAAAATAGTCAGTAGAGATATAATGTGTTTCATAAAAGCCGCTCGAAGGCTTTTGCTCACTCCGGCCGGTATCATATCTACGTCAATCTCCGTGCCGCGGAAGGCAATGAAATCACAAAAGAATTACTTACAACTGACCACTTTGGAGCATCTTAAGTAATTGTTTCGCGGCCGCTTCGATTTGTTGAGCATCCTGATCTTTCACCCCGGCAGAAAGCAGGTCATACGGTATAAACATAGAACGATGGATACGCTCAAATGATCGAAATGGCTGACCAGTTTTCCAGGTCGCATTGGCAAAACGATTAAACAAACTCTTGTCTGTCGCATCCAATTTACCCTCTATAATCATTTCACAAATCTTAGACGGTGCCAATCCTTTGCTCACAACGAGATAGTTGACACCACACTCAAGCGCATAAAACCCAGCCAACGAAACCGCTATTTCCTCTTCTGACTTACTTTTCCGTATGGTGATGGTATCCTGACCTGCAGTTAAAAAGGGAGTAATTGCCTGTCGCATATTGGCGGCGTAAGAAGAATCAAGGAAGGATGCCATTTCGAGTGCAAACTCGTCACTCTGCAAAAGCTCTTTAATCCGGTTAACCTGTGCGCTTTTACTGCTGGCACTATCGGTTCGAATGGCTTGCAGCAATTTTGTTGCTGCGCTCTTTATTTGTTGGTAGTCTTTCTGAACTTCACTCGCCGTCAAAAAATTAAACGGGTGAAAATTATAGCGCTGTATCCGATCCATTCCACGGAAGGGTTGACTCGCTTTCCATGTCGCGTTTGCGAAACGATTTAGGATATCCTGGGTGGCTGAATCGGCCTTATCTTCCACGATGATTGTCAATAAATCAATCGGTGTTTTTGAAGGCTCCTTCTCCCCCAAAAAGCCAATTGCGCATTCCAGCGCATAAAAGCCGGCCAGGTTAATCGCAATTTTTTCGTGCTTGAAACTTTTTGAGATGGTCTCACCGGAATCTTTCTTCGACGCGGCGGTATCTCCACCATAGGCATTATTCAATGCAAGTGAAAAAGATGTTGAGTACTCCTTACTTCGCAAAGCAGAGTCAATCAATTTCAGTTCGCTTGCAATGTCACCGTTCATTGATTCAGTAGTTGGATTGTTAGCGCATGAAGTTATCATAAGAGAACCTACTGCACACATAAAAAAGAGTAAACGTTTCATACTAAGCTATTGAGGTTACCACGATGAAAATGGAAATTACTCAAACAGCTTCGAATTTCTATCTAATAAAACGTGGATGAGATAGTAAACAAAAAAAATCGCCCCGCAAGCGGGACGACTTATTGAATTCGATTATTATCCTAATTAATTCTTTGAAATATTTTTGTACAGCTCCCAGCTGTTACCAGTTGCACGAAGAATTTTCGTCCCAGTTGCATTTTCAAGAGTAATATAATAGTCAGTGTTTGATTCAAGGCTAAGCTCGAACAAATCACTAATCCAATAATTACCATAATCTTTTTTCACTTCTGTATACAATTTCAGTGGAAGTTGTGCAGAGCTGATATTTCTGCTTGCTGCAATTAGCTCACCAGTTTGAGTGAAATACGCGAAGAGGATACTACCGTTCAAAGAGAACGTCGCTTTTGAATACGCAGCCGTTGCTTCCCACGAAATATCTGTAGCGCCTCCGAATTCTTTATTGAAAGTGTTCAGGGTTTTTGCATTTACATCTTTAGGATTATCGGCCATTGCTGTCATTCCGGTTGTAGCCAGGATCATAATGGCTAAAAAAATTCTTTTCATTGTCTTAAGGTTTTTTGTTTGTTGACGAGGCAAAGCTACATTCGGTTTGATTCGCTTGCAAGTGAATAAGTGATCTCTGGTATAGGTTGTTAAGAGTTGTTAATGGGATTAGCGGTTTATCGTGAAAAAAACACACTTGGTCGTGAATTTTCGGCACTTTGCCGCGCTGCCCGAAAGCGGGCTCTGGGATGAACGGTAATTAGGGTATTTAAGTGCGCCGATTCCGGTTTGGGGAAAATGGCCTGGCAGAGTTGGGGCTGATAGTCAACGCATACAGATCTAAAACGCAAGAAGCCTGCGGGTTACGCAGGCTTCGTAAAAAATTGATTAACTAACTATAGTTTTTGGAAATGCAATTCGTCATTGTTATAGGTCAACTGAATTAGAGTTGTCGATTTTGATTTCACTACCCAATCTTCCTCTATTTCAAGCAATAAGCTCGGGATACCACCCCCAATCCACGTAATTAATAACTTCTTTTTCCCGCTGTCAAGAACCTCTGACCAAGTGCCGGCGGTATTATCACCCGCTTTCTCCGCACTGACAGAGCCGTCTGTATCAAACTTGAATACATATCCACTGTAGTTCCCGGATTGATCAGTGCCATCGTTAAAAAGGTAATGAACACGCCATGTGCCGTCAGTTATCGCGTCAGCAACGCTTTGAGGTGGATCATTATCATCATTCTTGTTGCATGCAATCATAAACAGGGGGATTGCCAGTGCGAACAAGTAAAGCTTAAAATTTTTCATGGTAAGTCTGTTGAATGTTGAAAACCCGATACTGCATCAACAATTTCAATTTTTATGCCACCCCGCTGAATCCCGACTTTTACCCAACCAAAAGGGGCACTTTCCGCAAAGAAAGTACCCCCTTCAACAAACTGGGCGAATTATTTAAGATTGTACTTGTGTTTATATCGATCGTACAGCTGTTTGTGTTTATCAGAAAGACTCACTTCTCTTCCCATAATAAAGGCATGAGTAACTATGCTGCTCTTCATGTCGAGAATGTCTCCAACGCTAACAACGATGTTTGCATCTTTTCCAACTTCGAGAGAACCGGTACGATCACCAATACCAAGAATACGCGCAGCATTCAAGGTAATCGCGGATAACGCTTCTTCTTTTGTAATTCCATAAGCTGAATATGTACCAGCGTTGAAGGGGAGATTGCGGCCACGTGCGCTCCCATCATCATCATTGATTGCATACAATACACCAGCTTTTTGTAAAGCTGCTGCTGTTTTATATGGCTGATCAACATCATCGTCAACCATCGTTGGCAGACTATGTGCCTGGCTCAAAATTACGCTCATGTTATTTTGTTTGATGAGGTCTGCAATTTGCCAACTCTCACTCGCCCCAACGAGGACGACATCAAAACCAAACTCCTTTACGAAATCTGTAGCAATTAAAATTTCTTTCACAAGATCACAATGCACAAAAAGCTTTTGTGATTTATTGAAAAGACCTTTCACCGCCTCAAATTTGAGGTTCGCTTCTGTCTTTTTTTCTTGCGCGAAATAGGATTTTGCTTCGCCGAAAAAAGATTTGATACGATCTACTTGTTCCAATCCTCTTTTAATTGGATCAGTTTGCGGTTGATTGCCTCCGAAAAATTGAGCAAACGGATTGGGACGGTTGATCAGGCTTGGCATATTGAAGTGTATACCATTTTCCATTTTGTATGCGGCGTCTTCCCAGTTCCATGCATCCAGTTGTACAACTGAAGAAGATCCACTGATAAGGCCGCCCGCAGGAATAACATTAACGAGCAAAATCCCATTGGACTTCAACGTATTGATCAACTTTGAATCTGTATTGTACGCAACTACAGATCGGATATTCGGATTTAACTCGCCAATCTCTGTACCATCAGATGTCGCCCGAACACTCGACACTTCCACCAGGCCAAGTTGAGAATTAGAAAGTATCAATCCTGGATACACATGCTTCCCCTGCGCATCAATCACTTTTCCTTCGGAAGGAACCGAAACATTAGCACCGATCTGCTCGATCTTACCGTTATTAACTTTGATCGCACCATTTTGAATAACCTGTCCATTACCTACATGGATAGTCGCATTTTTTATGTACAAAACTCCGTTGTAAGGTGGTGCAGGATATATATCGTCCTGTGCGGATACGTTAATAACCGCAAGGCTCACAATTATTTAAGAAAGTAATTT
>JACMLR010000240.1 GCA_014379515.1 Chitinophagaceae bacterium | reverse complement strand
GTTGGCCGCCCGACATAATCTTTCAATAAACCCCGATATTCTTTTTGAAAAGATTCTTCATACATGATGTTAATGTATCGATCTTTCAACTCCTCGACATTGCGATGAAGCATCTCAGGAATAAAAGCACCACCGAAATTTCCATAATATCCAAAAATATTCGGCTGTTGGAAGCTACCCTTATATTGGCCAAGTGGAATTGTTCTGTTGATCATAATAATTGTTTGTGCGCTGAATTTGGTGCATCAAAGTATGCGCTGTAAAAATTTGAGGTCGAGCCATTGGTTAAATTTCCAACCGACCTGTTTGAAATGAGCCACTTCTTCAAACCCGAATGACTGGTGCAATTTGATACTGGCTGTATTGCTCGCATCGATACCAGCCACGATCGAATGCATCTTCAATTCTTTCGCGGCATTGATCAGTGGCGGAAGCAGAACCTTACCAATACCTTTGCCCCGACTTGAAGCTGCAACGTAAATCGAGTTTTCAACGGTGTATTGGTATGCTGCCCATGCTCGAAATGGTCCGATCGAGCTGAAGCCAGCAATCAATCCATTCGCTTCTGCTACGAAAACAGGAAACCGCTGTGATTGTTTGGCTTGCCACCATTGTTGGCGCATTTCCATGGTATGCGGTTCGTAATCATAAACAGCGGTTGTGTTCATGATTACTTCATTATAAATCTCCAATAAAAGGGGCAAATCCGATTCTACTGCAGGCCGAACTGTTATCATACGATATTAATTCACAATTTATTTTCGAGATCAAGCATAAAAAAACGGTTATCAACTTTCATCTTTGGAAAATGTTGAGGAAGGGACGAAGCCTGAATCTCAATGAATCCATTTTTTAAATAAAATTTCTGCGCAGCCAAAAAGAAATCGATCGTCCCAAGATAAATTGTTGTCACGCCTTTTAAACGGGCCCATCGAATAACTTCATCCAGTAACATCTGGGCGATTCCTCTTTCACGGCCCCGATAATCTTTCGCCACAAACATTTTCCTTAATGCGAATTGATTATGGCCGATATCGATCACTGCGATTGTACCAACCACTTCCTTATGATCAGTCGCTACCCAAAATTTACCATCGCGCACGAAATAATACTCCTCGATATTTTGGAGGTCGGGTAAGTCTTCCAATTTTACCGGAACGTTGAATTCCTCCTGTTGGATTTCGAGAATCAAAGAGATTACCTTGTCTTTGTATTCTGGACGATATGTTTCGATTATGTTTTCCTTCATTTCACTTGTTGATTGATTGAACAAATATCCTGACCTTATCCATATCTTTTATTCCAGGGCTTACTTCAAACTTACTGTTGATGTCCACCGCGAATAGTGCTTTTGCAACCGGTTCAAGACTGAACGCACGCAGATTTTCTTCATCGCCTGGTTCAATACCACCACTCAAGAAAAATGGTTTGCCGATTGTTTCATGCTTCAACACACTCCAGTCAAATTTTTTTCCGGTACCTCCGTACCCAACTCCCATCGTGTCGAACATAAACATATCACATACTTCCATGTAAGGTCGGATCATCCATTCGACGCTGTCATTGTCACTCAATCGAAATGCCTTCACAACTGAAACGTAATCCGCGATCTTCTCACAAAATTTTGGGCTTTCATCACCGTGCAGTTGCACCATATGCAAACGACATTCATCTACCATATGCAATACTTCCTCCACAGACGAATTAACAAACACCCCCACTTTGTTTATACTATTCTCTTTTCGGATTTGCGTCGTCGTCATATTCTTAAAAACGTAACGCGGACTTTTTGGATAAAAAATAAACCCAGCAAACGAAACTCCAATTTCTGACAGTTGTGTTACCTGCTCCGGTTGGGTCATCCCACAAACTTTAATTCTCATACCGTTTTTCGATTTAGGTTAATATCAATAACGGCAATAATCGTTGATTTCAATATCGTTGCTAAACTGTCAAACACTTTTAAGTGATTCAACAAATGATGTAAATGCTTTTGCAGGATCAAGTGATTTCATAAAGTTTTCACCAATCAAAAAACCTTTGAATCCATTTTTGGCAAAAAGGCGGATGTTCTCGATCGAACTAATTCCACTTTCTGCTATCTTGATCACTCCTTTCGGAAGCATCTCCGCCATTTTCAAACTACGGTCGATATCGACAGCAAATGTTTTCAAGTCGCGGTTATTGATCCCGATAATTGTTGTTTCGTCACAGATATGATTCAATTCGGATTCATCGTGCAACTCCAATATAATTTCTAGTCCAAGTGCCGCTGCGTACGTTGCAAGTGTACGGACCTGTGCTGGTGTTAAACATGCAGCGATCAATAAGATAACATCTGCACCCATCGCTTTCGACTCCGCAATTTGAATGGCGTCGATCATAAAATCTTTTCGCAACACCGGCACCTGTACAATCGCTTTTGTTTTGATAAGATCATCAGCAGATCCGCCAAAGTATGTTTGATCTGTAAGGACTGAAATTGCCGAGGCGCCAACGTCATCGTATGCACGAACTACATTCGAAATTTCGAGATCAGGCGAAGTAAACCATCCCTTACTCGGGCTGCGTCGTTTAAATTCGGCGATAATGCCCGTTTTGCTGCCATCGTTCAGGCTGGCATAAAGCGATCTGGTTTTGTTCGGAACGCCGGCAATCTCTTTTTCAAGTTGAACAAGTGTCGTACGCGATTTCAGGGCGTTCACCTCTTTCTGCTTTGACGCAATGATGGTATCTAAGATGGTGTTCATTGAAGTGCTATAAGTTTTTCCAGTGCCTGATATGCTCTTCCACTTTCGAGGCTTTCCACAGCGGCATTGTATGCATCGTTATAATCTGAAAATTTTCCGGTGCAGTGCAATGCCATTGCAGCATTCGCCAGGACAACTGCATTCTGAGACCATGAGCCTTCGCGCTGTAAAATTCGTTTGAAAATGGTAGCTGATTCTTCAACTGTGGCTCCACCGATTATATCTGCGGCCATAACCGTTCGTTTCCCGAGTTGCTCGGGCGACATTAACTTCTCACCTTCATTCGTGATCACCTTAGTATCGTTCGTCAATGAAATTTCATCGTAGCCATCTAGTCCATAAATAACAGTAAAAGCTTTATCAGTTTGTTGAAGCAGATAAGTATATATCCGCGCCATCTCGAGGCTATACACACCAACAAGTTGGTACGCCGGACTCGCAGGATTAACCATCGGCCCCAGCATATTGAAGAATGTGCGCATGCCCAGGTTTTTTCGGATTGGTCCAACAACCTTAAGTGCAGGATGAAAAAGTGGTGCGTGAAG
>JACMLR010000026.1 GCA_014379515.1 Chitinophagaceae bacterium | reverse complement strand
GGGATATCTGATAGTTCTGGCGAATTGCCCGTTGCATTTTATTGGCGAAATGATAGAGATAGAGACACGGGAAAAAATAAACTATCGCTAATACCATGTAAATGATCGTGAAGACAATACTCATACCGGCTGCGTAACCATCATTGCTAAACCTCGCTAGGAGCGAGCTCGCAAAAACACCAATTACAACCAACAATCCACACATAATAAATCCCAGTATCGCGAGGAACTTGGCCCATTTTGCCGTTTCACTTAAATAGCTACTTACCTGTTGGTCGATTTGTAAATCGAAGAGATCAATCTTGTTTTCCATTGCAGTTGGTTTGGTTTAGGCATTAAGATACAACGATTCCGCATCTGCAATTCGACTGCAATAAAATTCTATACATATTCAACAATTACTTTCAATAAGCCTGCGCAAAAAGGACACGCTGCGTGCTCGGCTTGCCTGTAAACACACATTTTCCTTCTTCCATTTCATTGTCGATCGGGATACAACGAATGGTGGCTTTGCTTAGCTCTTTTATTTTTGTTTCGGTTTCTGCGGTACCATCCCAATGCGCCGAAATAAAGCCTCCTTTTTCGTTTACCAGCTTTTCAAATTCCTCCCAGGTGTCTGCACGGGTAATATGGGCATCGCGATAACTAAGCGCCTTGTTATAAATTGACTGCTGTATTTCTTTAAGGAGTTCCGAGATGCGGTCAGTCAATCCATCAATTGAAACAGTCGTCTTTTCCTTTGTATCCCGGCGTGCAAGTTCAACCGTGTTATTTTCCAGGTCGCGCGCGCCAATAGCAATGCGGATAGGCACACCTTTCAATTCATACTCGGCAAACTTCCATCCTGGCCGGGCATTGTCGTTATCATCATATTTGACACGCACTCCAATTGCCTTTAGTTGAGTAACCAGTTCTTTTACGCGAGCGTCAATCTTTGCTTTTTGCTCGTCGCCTTTATAGATCGGTACTATTACGACCTGTAACGGAGCAATCCGCGGAGGCAGGATGAGACCCTGATCATCACTATGTGCCATAACTAATGCACCAATCAGGCGGGTACTAACTCCCCAACTGGTTGCCCATACATAGTCTAGTTTATTCTCTTTATCGGAGAACTTTACGTCAAACGCTTTCGCAAAATTCTGTCCCAGGAAATGCGATGTTCCCGCTTGTAAGGCTTTCCCATCCTGCATTAATGCCTCGATACAATATGTATTTACAGCACCAGCAAAACGTTCGCTTTCGGATTTGACTCCTTTGATTACGGGTAATGCCATCCAATTTTCAACAAAATCAGCGTAAACATGCAGCATTTGCTCCGCTTCTGCCACGGCTTCCTGCGAAGTTGCATGCGCGGTATGTCCCTCCTGCCATAAAAATTCTGCGGTTCGCAGAAACAGGCGTGTGCGCATTTCCCAACGGACAACATTAGCCCATTGATTGATTAGAAGTGGAAGATCGCGGTACGATTGAATCCAGTTTTTATACGTATGCCAGATAATTGCTTCGCTTGTTGGACGAACAACAAGTTCTTCTTCCAGTTTAGCATCGGGATCCACCATCAGGCTCCCTTTTTTTGAAGGATCGCTCTTGAGGCGATAATGGGTTACGACCGCGCATTCTTTTGCGAAACCTTCCGCGTTTTTTTCCTCAGCTTCGAAAAGACTTTTAGGCACAAACAACGGGAAATAAGCATTTTCGTGTCCAGTGTCCTTGAACATTTTGTCAAGGGCATCCCTCATATTCTCCCACAATGCAAAACCATAGGGCTTTATGACCATGCAACCACGAACAGCGGAATAGTCTGCCAGGTTGCCTTTTATTACAAGATCATTGTACCATTGAGAATAATCCTGGGCCCTTGAGGTTATTTCTTTACTCATTGTTAGTGCGATTTCTAATTTTTGTTAGCATCGTCTGGCAGTCAATACCTTATTGATAATTTTAACATACCCTCTGCGACAAAATGCTGTGTGCTGCTGTCTTTTTGTTGTACATTTAATTCGAGAACGCAAAAGTAAGATTTACGTTCGTAAAACTTTAAAAACCACTACTATGTTATCACGATTATTCATGTTGATTCTAGTGGCTGCGGCTTTCAGCAGTTGTTCAACTTCATATAAATCCGGCCAAACTCCGGACGATGTCTATTACTCTCCTGCAAAAGAAACTGCAGCGTATGCAGATTTGTCGAAGGACAACCGTCGCAACGATAGCTACCAATACGATAATGCGGATGACCGTTGGCTGCGTATGCGTGTTCGCAACCCATATCGTTGGAATGCATTTGACGATTACGACTGGAATGCACATAATAACTGGAGCAACAATTTCTCTAGCCCTTATTCCTACAATTTCAACAGTTACTGGAATGGATATTATAGCTGGAACAGCTGGTATAATCCTTACTGCAATAACATCATTGTATTGAATCCAAAAACACCTGTATACACTAAGGTTAAAAATTTCGGCCTGAGTAGTTATACGAACAACAATTACAACAATACCAATTCGATGACCCGCACGAAGAGTTCGTTACGACTTCCATCGGCAGGTTCGAATTACAGCAACTCAAATTCAAACAGGAATACGTTGGGTTCAAGTGTTCGTAAGGTGTTTTCTCCGAATGAGAGTTTCAGCAATTCGAATAATTCAAACAATTCGAACAATAATAATTCAAACTCAGATCGTTCAACCAGAACATACACTCCATCGAATTCATCTTCTTCTGGTTCATCTGGTTCTTCTTCCGGTAGCAGTGGAAGCACAACCTCGGGCGGAAGCGGTAGACGTGGCGGTTAGTTCTTATAAATCTCTGATCATATATTTTTACCGATATGACAAGAGGAAATTGAATTTGAGTACTTCTTGAATTTGGTTTCCTCTTTTTTGTGCATGCAAGTTTCAAAATGAATTTCTGTATGAAAAGAATCTCCTACTTATTGGCCTTACTATTAATCGGCAACTCCGTTTTTTCACAAATTCCTGAAGATGCTTTGAGAATGAGTTGGACAAACCCGATAGGGACTGCCAGGCACCAGGCAATTGGGGGCGCAATTAATTCCCTTGGCGGTGACATCACTTCAACATTTGTCAACCCTGCCGGTCTTGGTCTTTATAAAACCGGCGAGTTTGTAATCAGCCCCGGATTTAGTTTTATGAATAGCAAGGGTGAGTTCCGCGGAACAAGTGCCAAAGCTGACGGACTAAACAAATTCAATCTCGGTACTTCAGGTGTGGTCTTTGGATTTTCCAACCGGTACAGCAGGTGGCGAAGCAATGCCGTAAGCTTTGCGGTAAATCGCACGGCAAATTTTAATTCAACCAGTTATTACAAGGGTCAAAATGATTTCAGTTCTATCTCTGAGCAATACGTACTCGACTTTGCATCATCAGGTTTGTCGCTCAACAGCGATAGTTGGAAGAATTCATTGCTGATTTCGCTTCCTACTAAACTTGCACTGTACGAATACCTGATTGATACAGCCGAATTAAGTGACGGAAGCTTTACGGTTTACGGGCAGGGAGAAAAAGTCAGCCTGCTTGACCAGGAAAAGCTTGTGAAAACGACTGGCGGCGTTACTGAACTTGCATTCGGGTATGCAGCAAATATGGATGATCGTCTTTATTTCGGGTTCGGGGTTGGAATACCGATTTTGAACTATAGCCGAACAACATATTTCAGAGAATCCGATGCGACTGGCAATACGGATAACGATTTTAATTTTGCTTCGTATGAAGAAAAAATAACCCAGAAAGGTATTGGAGTAAATGGTAAGCTCGGACTTATCGCAAAGCCGTTTGATCGGTTCAGACTTGGCTTAAGTATACATACTCCAACCTTGTATGGATTGAATGAAAATGTAACGATGGCGAAAATGGTCACGGATCTAGAGAATTATCCTACCAAGTATAATTTACCTGCGGGACCAGACAGCATTTCATTAAGTTCTTTCCCAGTGCCAGAAACGAAATTTGATTTCGTCAGTCCGTGGAAGATTATTTTTGGTGCGTCCTATGTTTTGAACGAAGTGCAGGATATAAATCAACAACGAGGCTTTATTTCTGCGGATGTAGAATATGTAACAAACAAGTCAGGAAAGTTTCATCCTGGTGATGATCGCCTTATTAGTACTACTTATTACGATGACGTGAATGCGGCAACTGCAGCAATCTACAAGAACACATTTAATTTTCGTGTTGGTGGTGAGTTGAAATTTAAAACCATCATGGCGAGACTTGGTTTTGCTTATTTTGGAAATCCATATAAGGACGAAGCGTTAAAAGCAAACAGAATGAATTTGAGTGGAGGGGCTGGTTACAGAAATAAAGGAGTATTCGTGGATCTAACGTACGTGCATAGCCTGGCTAAAGATGTTGATTTCCCCTATCGGTTATCAGACAAGGCAAACACATTTGCAAACCTGAAAAACAACGCAGGCAATTTAATGTTGACTGTTGGTTTTAAATTCTGATAGACTATCGCATAAAAAAATTCCCCACCAATCAGTAGGGAATTTTTTTTGTAAAGTCAGGTGGGACAGACCTAAACCTTTTAGTTTTCATAAGATCAGGGATTCACTTTCATAGAATAGGATCAAAAACGGACTTCAATGATATTGGACGGTTTGCTCTGCTAAGATCGCTGAAAGGGGTCGTAATATTTCATTTGATTGAATCTATTTGCAGCGCTTATCCATTAAATTTATAGTCGAGTAAGAGGTAGACACTAGCATACGAAAAAAGAAAAAATTAGCTATCATTTTTCGTATGGATACCCTGTAGCTGGGATGCTACAGCATCACGTATCTTTCCGAGTTGTCGGGGATCGTACAAATACGACGCGTTGTATTTCTTGAACCATGTCACCTGTCGCTTCGCATAGTTGCGTGTATGTTGTTTGATTGAAGCGATTGCCTGTTCCAATGAAAGTTCTTTGTCGAAGTAATCAAACATCTCTTTATATCCGACCGTCTGCAACGCATTCAAATTACGAAACGGCAATAGTTGTAACGCTTCCTGCTCGAGTCCTTCTTCAATCATGTTATCAACGCGCTGATTGATCTGTGCATTCAGCAATTCACGAGGTAATTCAAGCCCAATTTTTATGATATCGAAACTCCGCGACGCTTTTTCACCTTGCTGGAATTCGCGAATAGACTTCCCGGTTTGAAGAAATACTTCCAGTGCGCGCATCATCCGTTGTGGATTATGAATATCGGCAGATGAATAGAATTCCGGGTCTCTACTTTGTAGTTCCTTTTGCAAATAGGTAATTCCATTTTCGTTGTAGGAGGTAATAACCGCATTACGGATAGCCAGGTCCGTTGCAGGAATATGATCAAGGCCTTCACAGAAGGCTTTCACATACAGCCCGGTTCCACCCGCCAAAACTGCGATATCATTTTTGCTGAAAATCTCGGTTGCAGCATCGAGAGAATAAGTTTCAAAGTCGGCCACCGTCACATTATCATGTATCGAATGGCTATTGATGAAGTAGTGTTTAACTTCTTGTAATTGTTGTTGTGTCGGCTTGGCGACACCTATCGTCAATTCATTAAAACATTGACGTGAATCCGCAGATATAATTGAGGTTTGATAATCTTTTGCCAGCTCAATGGCAATAGCCGTTTTTCCAATACCGGTGGGACCAGTAATAACGATGCACTTTTTCTTATTCATTTAAAAACAGGCTTGTAAAGAGCCGGGATTTAATAGTACGATGTATAAATAGTACGCTGTATAGATCAGATTTCTTCGGTTGTTTCTTCAGCACCACCCTCTTCAAGGCCGGTATCTTCTTCTGTTCCGTCTCCACCTTCGGTTCCGAAACCTTCGGCGCCGGCAGTCAAGTCATATTTCTCTTCCATCTCGGCGAGCTTATCACCAACAAGACCTTTCGTACCATATTGAGATGGCGCGATCCCTTCCGTGCGTATTACGGCTGGGTAATCCAGTTTTGAATTTTCTTCCTTTTCAACTTTGATCAGCTCAACCTGGAACGTCCAGTTTTTTGCAAAATCGTAAACGTAGATGAAACGCTGGTTGGGAACTTTAATTTCCGAGCCAACCGTTGTTTCCTTCATTAACAGCGGTGGTGCTTTATAATTTTTGTCGTATTTCTCAACTGAAATTTCGCGTCCGCGAAGCCACTGATCATTGCTTCGAAAAAAGGTTGCCTGGTGTTTTGAATCAAATTCATAAGCTTTCAGGATTACCTGGTGCAACTGGAGGAAATTCTGTGTATGCTTCACAGCAACATCACGATAAACACTATCATCTTCTTCAAAATAAATCCTGAACCTTAAAACAGCCATAGAATCGTTTAAAAGTTAGACCGGCTTTGTTAGTGGCCGGCGGGGAAACCGTTGACGCTTTGACCGTCAAAAGTAAGATAATTCATTGATTTGAGCGCCCTTGGGGAAGCAAGTTCATCTCTGCTGCTTTTCTGAGCAGTAATTCATGTGCCGCTTCATAATTGTTCGGAATCTCGCCATCAAGGATTGCTTCGCGAATTGCATTCTTAAGGTCTCCAACAGATTTGCACGGCGGCAAGCCAAAAATGGCCATGATCATTTCACCGGTTATAGGTGGTTGCCAATTCCGGACCCGGTCCTTTTCCTCTACCTCCTGTAGCCGTTCGCGGACCATTTCAAAATTCTCAAGGTAGCGTCGAACTTTATATTTGTTTTTTGATGTGATGTCCGCCTCACACAAAGTCATTAGAGAATCGATATCATCGCCGGCATCGAATAAGAGACGACGAATTGCGGAGTCCGTGATATTTTCTTTCGTTAGGCTAATAGGTCGAAGATGCAGCTCTACCATTTTGCGGACAAACTTCATTTTGTCATTTAGCGGAAGCTTGAGATCGGTAAAAATTCGTGGAATCATTCGTCCACCAACAACTTCATGCCCATGAAACGTCCAGCCATGACCTTCTTCGAATCGCTTGGTAGCTGGCTTCGCGATATCATGCAATAACGCTGCCCATCTCAACCATAAATCCGTCGTATTAATACAGATATTATCAACAACCTGCAAGGTGTGATAGAAGTTGTCTTTATGCCCGACACCATCTTTATATTCTGCGCCAACCAAATCAACAAGCAATGGAAAAATGATGTGCAGCAACCTGGTCTTGTACAAAAGATCTAATCCAATTGAAGGTTTTGTACTGAGCAGGATTTTATTGAGTTCGTCGGTAATTCTTTCCTGTGAAATGATTCGAATGCGATTGACGTTATCAATAATCGCCTGGAGCGTTTTGTCTTCGATGCGAAAGCCTAGTTGCGACGCAAACCGAATTCCCCGCATCATTCGCAGTGGATCATCCGAAAATGTTTGATTTGGATCGAGTGGAGTCTTTAGGATTCCTGCAGCAAGATCAATGCGGCCATCAAAAGGGTCAATCAGCATTCCGAAGCTCCCGGGATTAAGACTTATCGCCATTGCATTGATAGTGAAATCACGTCGATGCTGATCATCCTGGAAACTGCCTGGTACCACATTCGGATTCCGTGATTCATTGCGATAACTTTCTTTGCGCGCCCCAACGAACTCAACATCAAAGTCATCCACCCAAATTTGTGCAGTGCCAAAATTTTTGAAATACGATACTGGTGGACTAAATGGATACATGCCAGCAACGCGATGTGCGAGTTCGATACCATCCCCGACAGTAACTATGTCAATATCCTTTGTGAGGCGATTCAACAATTTATCACGCACAAACCCACCAATGATATACGCTTCAATATTGAGTGAAGCTGCAGCATCAGCGATTTTATCAAAAAGAATTCGTTCTCTCTCCGTGCAATTGATTTCCATCTCGCGCAAAAATAAAGGTTCGCATTTGATGCGACAAGGAAGATCAGAACTGAAGTACTCGAAGCAGTTGTTCCTCCTTGATTTTAAGGGCGCAATTGAAATGACCAAGCGGGCAGGCCGGTCTGCCATGCAAACCGCAGGGGCGACAAGGAAGCGGTTCTTCAATTTCAACAATAAATCGTTTGTCAGATAGTGGCCCGAAACCAAATGAAGGGATAGTAGAGCAATAAACAGCTGTTACTGGTGCATTCATTGCGGATGCAAAGTGCATCGGCGCCGAATCGTTTACGTAATTCATTTGAGCATCTTGTTGAAGTGCGGC
>JACMLR010000239.1 GCA_014379515.1 Chitinophagaceae bacterium | reverse complement strand
ACACTTTACATTCTACTCTCACAACACTACTTCTGCTCTTCCCTTATTCCCCGGTCTATCGTAAGCAACTGCCTCGATCTTTGTACCTGGTAATAATGGATTAGCAATAGTTGCGATGTACACCCACGGAAATACATTCTCCGCATCCGGGCCGGCTTCGCCTTCTTCGATCTTATTGCCGGCTCCATCCTTGATCGTGACCCTCACCTTTTTTACCATGAAGTCGTCGATCGCAGTGACAACAATCCAATCGCCGACCTGTCCACGATACTCGCTCGCGTCGATCTCTTTCACCGTTGGTGCGATGAGGAAATCCCGAACGGCGATCGCGTAAGCTGTCTGTTTTGGTCCAGTGGCTGCAGCTTCATACAACGCTTTCACGTCATCGCGTTTCATCTGCCGCGTTGCATACTGCGACGCAAGAAGGAATTTGTCTTTGAACTTCACCTGCTTGTCAGACTTGATCTCCGTCTTCCGTTGCGGACGGTTTTTAATAACCACTCTGCCATTCACTTTGCGAACTGTTAAACTTTCACCCAGCATCCCGCCAAGCTCTGTTTGATCTTTAATTGTGCTCATAATAATTTTTAATTTAAATGTTTCACATGATCGTTTACTCCTGCTTACAGTTCCTTCACAACCTTTCGCCCCTTCGCGACGGGGCTATGATTGTGCATCGATCCTTCGCGACGGATCAATGTTGCTTCTGTTCGTCATGCCTGGGTCAAATGTGCAACAGGCTCATGAGGCGCTGTCGCGAAATGTCCCGATATGACGCGAAATGGTTCGAAATGTCCCGAAATGGTCCGATTTTACTTGCATCGTGACCAATACATCGTTCAATTCAGAAACATACTCGCTGCTTCGTCATGCTTGGGTCAAATGTGCAACACTCAGGTTAGGCGTTGGCCGGATTTGGCCAGAAATGGCCGGATTTGGCCGAACTTGGCCAGTTTTGGCCGGATAAATACCTATCCAAGGCGAGAAAATACCTGTCAAAAACCACCAATCTGCAATCCTGATCATCCTTTAATACTATAATCCTACTCCGTTTTGATTTACAACTGCTCCGATTTTGATTTACAACTGCCCCGTTTTGATTTACAACTGATGGAGAAATGGTGCATTTTGATTTACAACTGGTTTGTTCTGATTTGGAATTGATGCAGAAGCGCTTTGTTTTGATTTAGAAGTGATTTACAGGTGATGGAGGACTGATGGAAAGGTGATGGAGGTTTGATTTGGCCGTGATGGGCGGGTGATGGGGTGTTGATTTAGAACTGCTTTGGAAATAAGGCGGTGTGATGTAGAAGTGATGGGTTCACGCAAAGATCGCTAAGGAGGCAAAGGACGCTAACTAAGGATTGATGAATCTTTGCGCCCTTTGCGTGAACCAAAAAAGCTCTTTAGAGCTCGTTTGAAAATCATTACTGCATATTTCCCTTCATTCCATACGTTATCCCCGCCTCAATAAAGATCTTCTTCATCTCATTATATGTCGTACTGCAGAACATACCCAAAAAAATAGTCCCTGGCTCAATCTTCAGCCCATAACAATCAAAACACAGCTCAATGTATCCTATTATATTTTCCGATTTGTCGAAAAAGAGAATTGCATTTCGCGGTTCGTAACACGCATATACTTCCCCATACTTGACACCAGGTCTGCTAATGTAGTTGAGCAAAACATCCTCCAGCTTAACCCGAAGGGTTTCATTCAAGGTAACGCTCTCAAACATCCGCTCGGGATTGACCTTGCCCTCTTTTAAGGGAATCTTCCTCCGCTCGTCGCTGTCCGGATCTTCGCGCTTAAAAGAAACGATTCGAATGGAAGCAGCCTGATTATAAGGAAATAATTTTCTGATGTCGGCAGGCTTCAGTTTGTTAGACTTAATACACGTTGGAGGGTCCTCCTGTGCGAAGACGCAAGACGTGGAAAAAACAATTGCGATAAGCGTAACCAATTTCATCGGCTTATTGGAAAAATTCTTTCACCTAAACCCGCTTAAAAATATAGTATATCAATGGAAATTTCTTGTCAGGCTGAATTTTACTCACCATTACAAATCCCAATGTCTGCATTTCCTTTATAAAGTCCGGCTCAAACAATTT
>JACMLR010000238.1 GCA_014379515.1 Chitinophagaceae bacterium | reverse complement strand
TTGCTTGATAATTTTGGCTTCTATAATTTTTTTGAAGGAACAAAAGCGGAGAATGGTGAAACCTACAAACCAATCTTCACCGCTCGCTATCCCGATGCCTATCGCTTCTTTCTTGAAATGGGTTCGTTGAAAAATTCGAATGGCGTTAATTACTATAACGGAAAAGGAAAAATTTATAATGAGATATTAAAGAACGACACATACAATGAATACTGGAAATCGCGAAACATTCGAACTCATTTAAAAAATATTAAGCCTGCAGTACTTGTTGTTGGTGGTTGGTATGATGCTGAAGATCTGTTTGGCGCGCTCGAAACATATGCAAGCATTGAAAAACAATCGCCCCAAAATAAAAATCATTTGGTGATGGGACCCTGGACACATGGCGGATGGGCCGCGCAAAAATGGACGTCGTTCGCAAGCCAGGATTTTGTTTCCAACCTGAATGACTATTACCATGATAGTATTGAAACTCCATTCTTCAATCATTTTCTGAAAGGCAAGGGAACGTTTTATTTACCGGAAGCCACTGTTTATGAAACGGGTAGTAATCAATGGAAGCAGTACCCCGTATGGCCACCTGCAGATGCAAAAGATGTTTCCTATTTTTTCCAGGCTAACGGGAAATTAGCAACTGCATCTTCTGGCGGATCGAATTTATTTACTGAGTATATCAGCGATCCCGCCCACCCTGTTCCTTACACAGGTATTATTTCTCCACGAAGAAATAATGAGTACATGGCAGAAGACCAGCGCTTCAGTTCTCAACGACCCGATGTGATCAGTTTTGTTACTGATTCACTCACGGAAGATGTAACTGTCACTGGCCAAATTGTGGCTCGTCTTTCAGTATCAATGACCGGGACGGATGCGGATTTCATCGTCAAGCTAATTGACGTGTTACCCGACTGGGAACCGAACCCTGCATCAAATCCAAAGAACTACCAGTTAGGTGGAATGCAGCGCCTCGTGCGTGCAGAAGTATTTCGCGGAAAATTTCGTAACAGCTATGAAAAACCGGAAGCATTGAAACCAAATGCTGTTGAAAAAGTAAATGTACCTCTAAATGCTGTTGCGCATACGTTCAGGAAAGGTCACCGAATTATGGTGCAGGTACAAAATAGCTGGTTCCCATTGGTGGATCGCAACCCTCAACAATTCATGAAAATCCCGAATGCCGAACCGTCGGATTATAAAAAAGCGACCATTCAGATTTATCACGATGCCGTCAATCAAAGCCAGATAGTTTTACCGGTTATGAAGTAATCGTAAGAAAGCGCTTACCATTAGCATTCGATTTCATTTTAAACATTTATTCATGAGATTTATTCTTTTTTGTTTCACACTCATATGCTTTATTGAAGTTGGAGCCCAGCAGGTTTCTATCATTCCTCAGCCAACCTCCATCACTTTTCCAAAGACTGCCGGGAGTTTTACAATTAAGAATCGCATCACATTGATCGCACATGGAAGCGGCCAGGAAAACGCGGTGTTTTATCTAAATGAATATCTCAAACAAACCTATAATATTACCTGCCTGATCTGGATGGATACCGTGATTGATAACGCGATTCATTTCAACTACGAACGAATGGATCACCCGGTACCAGGAGCTTACTCGATCGATGTTCAAAAAGATAATATTTATCTCAATGGTGATAACGAGGCCGGTCTTTTCAATGCGGTTCAATCGCTGATCCAATTGTTACCGACAGAAAAAAACAAACCACTAACGATTCCATTTTTATCTATAACAGATGGGCCGCGCTTCGGTTATCGCGGAATGCATTTGGATGTTGGCCGACATTTTATGCCCGTGCCGTTTGTGAAAAAATTTATTGATATGATGGCACGTCACAAGCTCAATTATTTTCATTGGCATCTAACAGAAGACCAGGGCTGGAGAATTGAGATTACCAAATACCCCGAATTAACTTCGGTTGGTGCGTGGCGAAAGGGAACGATCAAAGGGCGATATCCCGGAGAAGGAAGCAACAATACGTTTCATGGTGGATTCTATACACAAAAACAAGTTCGTGAGATTGTTGAATACGCATCGAAGCGTTATATCACCATTATCCCAGAGATAGAAATGCCGGGGCATGCGAGTGCCGCGATTGCATCTTATCCCTGGCTGAGTTGTTTTCCTGCTGAGCCAACAATCATTCCTGCAAACATGATCTCAGATGCCGCAAAAACTGCCGGTGGAAAACTGGTACAAGAAACATGGGGCGTTTTCCCGGACGTATTTTGTGCTGGTAACGATAGCACCTTTCTTTTTTTACAGAATGTAATAGATGAGGTGGCGGGTCTATTCCCCGGACAATACATTCATATTGGCGGAGATGAATGTCCAAAGTCAAATTGGAAACGATGTCCGCGTTGCCAGCAACGTATGAAAGACCTGAAACTGAAAAATGAGTTTGAGTTGCAGAATTATTTTATAACACGGATGGAAGAGTATATCCAGAAAAAAGGCAAATCAATTATTGGTTGGGATGAGATCCTTGAAGGCGGGCTTGCACCAAACGCCACAGTGATGAGTTGGCGCGGAGAGCAAGGAGGTATTGCAGCAGCGAAGATGAAACATGATGTTATCATGACCCCGGGGAACTTTGTGTATTTTGATCATTCACCCGCAAAGGTTGAAGATTCGCTAACCCAGGGATCATATACACCCTTACGAGAAGTATACGACTACGAACCGTTACCCAAAGGCTTGAATGCCGGACAGCAAAAGTTTGTATTGGGGTCGCAGGGAAATGTATGGACTGAGTATATGAGCAACCCTGCAAAAGTGGAGTATATGGTATTCCCAAGAGCAGCCGCACTAAGTGAGATATTGTGGGTACCAAAAACTGCGAAAAACTATTCGCAGTTCGAAAAGAAAATCCCATCACTTTTCAAGCGATACCAATTATGGAATCTGAATTATAGTAATGCATATTATGATTTACAGGACTCGGTATTTGCGTTAAATGGAAAATTGACATGGTTGCTTCGCTCAACTTCCGATGCTACAATTATGGCTACAGTAGGAAATGCCGGTGATGCAATTGCAGATGTA
>JACMLR010000237.1 GCA_014379515.1 Chitinophagaceae bacterium | reverse complement strand
TCTTTAGTGTTGAGTTCTTTCTCAAGCCAGAAGGTGGTTCGTTTTATGATAAGCTATGCTCGGCACCTGTAACTCCGAAATACCTCATCAAAGAATACGACTCTAAAGAAACCCGGCCGCATGAGTTTTTATATACACCGAAAACAAATCACTTCCTCCGTGGAACCTTGAGTACGTTGTCGCTTGGATTCTTTGCAGGATTGAGATTGGTACAAAATCTTTTTAGGCCAAAAATGAGTCCGGCAATTTCGAACGCTTTTACGCACATGCATAAAACGTCGAAGCTGACGATTGAAAACAAAGACATCAACGATCGGGAAGGCGATTTGCAGATCGGATTCACTGTTACGGAAATGACCACCCGAGCAGAAGGACTACTACGTGGCACTGGCCTGATTCAAAATTTCTCACCTCTTATCTATCTTATCGCGCACGGAAGCAGCAGTGCCAATAATCCGCACCATGGTGCGCATGATTGCGGTGCATGTAGCGGCCGCCCCGGATCTGTGAATTCCCGCGTGATGGCATTCATGTTAAATCATCCCGGCGTTCGGGAACAGCTCGCGCAAAAAGGAATCATCATTCCCAACTTTACTCAATTTATTGGCGGATTGCACGATACTGCTGCGGATCAAATTCAATTTTATGATGAGGACGTTCTTGTTGAAGATAACCGTCACAAACATCACGCAAACATAACTGCCTTTGAAGCAGCGCTCGATTTGAATGCAAAAGAACGCTCGCGCCGGTTCGCTTCAATCAAAACAAAGCAGTCGCTTTCAGCTGTTCGCAAATCGATTGAGCGTCGGTCAGTCTCAATGTTTGAACCCCGGCCCGAACTCGGTCATGGGACCAACACGCTTTGCATCATCGGCAGCCGGCAATTAACAAAGGAATTGTTTCTCGACAGGCGCGCTTTTTTAAATTCATATGATCACAATACCGATCCTGAAGGAAAATTATTGACTGGTGTAATGCGACCCATTGGACCAGTATGCGGCGGAATAAACCTTGAGTACTATTTTTCACGAGTGGATAATTATAAACTTGGTGCAGGTACGAAATTGCCCCATAATGTTATTGGACTCATCGGTGTTGCAAATAGCAGTGATGGTGATCTTCGCCCTGGTCTTCCGTTGCAAATGATCGAGGTGCATGATCCCGTCCGATTGCTTATTGTAGTGGAGCATTATCCAGAAATTGTTTTGAATACGATTCAGTCGGCACCCGAAATGTATGAATGGTATCTCAACGAATGGGTACACCTGATGGTCATTAAGCCCGGAACGAATGATTTCTATTACTTCTCTAATGGCCGGTTTGAACTCTATGAACCAGTGAAACTTGATACGCCTGCATCGGGCAACTTTCAACAACTCATTGAATCAGCGAAAGAGATGGAAACAAACAATATTGTTGATGCAACCCGTGAAAACTTACCGGTATACGCGTTAAATTAATTTATCGATGTCAATTATTCTTCAGCTTTTCATATTTATACCTCTTGCGGGCTTTGTACTCAGCCTTTTGTTACCGCGTAAGAATGAGAAGCTGATTTCTGCAGTCGCTATTGGCTTTGCTACGATACAACTGATCGCCATTGCAGTCT
>JACMLR010000236.1 GCA_014379515.1 Chitinophagaceae bacterium | reverse complement strand
GGACAGTTGCAGGTTTGTATGATATGATACATCCAAATGCATCAGCAACAGCAACCGTACGGTCATTATTCATAATCAGTCCCGACAAATTAGTTAAACTGATCATCACATATCCTGCATCAACAGGGAGAAACTTTGTTGAAGTATTACGAGTGATTGATTCATTGCAATTGACTGCTAACTACAGCGTCGCTACACCGGCAGACTGGAAAAGTGGTGAAGATGTTATCGTAGTACCTGCGGTTTCTACAGAAGATGCAATAAAGAAATTTCCAAAAGGAGTTAAGGTTGTAAAACCATATTTGCGTTATACGCCGCAACCAAATATTGACTAAAGACGAAAGAGTTTATGATAAACAGGGAAGTCAAAAACGACTTCCCTTATTTTTTGCGTTGTTTGAATACGCTCGTATATATTTGACAGCATGCGGTATGTTATAATTTTGATTTTTATTTCATTTACAGCCGTAAATAGTGCGGCGCAAGCAGACAGTGCCGTCATTCCTGAAGTTCCCCTCGACCTGCCAACCGATAATCTTAGTTTGGAATTTTCGAAACGTCTCGATACAACCAGTCGAAGATTCAGCAATATAACAGTCATCGACTCACGAGCCGACACAAGCCGTGTGGGCATATATCCCTTTGGGCTGAAATCGCGCCCGCTTCAACTGGTTACTGAAGAGAATCTGAGTTTGCTGCTTCAGCGACACTTAACGGAAAGCTTTGTTGTGGATTCGGGGAAACACGACCTGCTAATATTTATCAGAAAGTTTTGGCTTACGAAATTTAAAAGAGATGCCCGCTTTGTTAACGAAGAAGAGATAACTCTTAATGATGGACTTGCAAAAAGTGAAATACAGTTCAAAATTGATTGTTACATCAGCGATGAAGATAAATGGGTGCCGTGGATGCGTATCGATACAATCTGTTATTCGTCCGCTAAAATAAAAAATGCAGGTGATAACAAAATAAACTCGATCCTGGATGAAGTTTTTGAAAAGATAGCAACAACTTCCCTGGTCATTCCGAATCAACGTGCTCGTCTTACTTATTATCAATTGACAACGAACTACGGCAAAGATTTTTCGGCCCCAGGGTTCAGCCGAAATCCAATCCGAAAGGGCGTCTTTAAAACCTTTGAGGATTTCAAAAACAATAAACCTGCTTATGCAGATTTTAAGTTAAGGGAGGGGAAGTCTGGCAATTATCTCGAGATAAAAGACGCAGAAGGCAAAGCATTTTATTCCAATAACATTTGGGGATTCTGCGACGGGAAAATTGTATATGTGTCACTAGTTGGAAACCTGTTTCCAGTTTTTAGAACCGGTAATGGATTTTATGTTTATGCACCACTCATGAAAGAAAAGCGAAATCCGCGCTTATTAAATTTCGCAGAGTCACCGGCTTTTCTGTATTTGCCGCTTGATATCTACACCGCATCTGCATTCATGGCGGAAGTGGTGATTAAAACTGCGCTAAAAACCATGAAAGGGGCGACCATTTTTTCCCTTGATCCCCAAACCGGCGAGTTGTATTGATTGCTGTCAGTAAAACGCTACTTCACTTGCAAATTAGCTTGACGTATTCCTAACGAGCGTTCATGTGGATAATAATTGAATAAAACAGCCATGTTTTGTATTAATATCTGTATTTTTAAACGGATGCCTGCTATAGTATTTGATATCCACCCGTGAAAAGCCCATTTTATTGAAAATTATCAAAACGAACTTACATCAACGATGGCAAGCAACACTGGTTTGTACAATCCCGCATTTGAACATGATGCATGTGGAATAGGTTTCGTCGCAAGTATTAAAGGCAACAAATCGCATCAAAACATTTCCGATGCATTAACCGTGCTCGAGAATATGGAGCATCGCGGTGCATGCGGTTGCGAAAGCAATACGGGCGATGGTGCCGGTCTCATGATCCAAACTCCCCACGAATTTTTCTTCGAAGAATGCCTTAAACACGGCATTCATCTTCCGTCTTTCGGCCGTTACGGGGTCGGTGTAATTTTCTTCCCGAAAGAAATTAAGCTTCGTGAAGAATGCCGCGATATTTTTAATCGCGCAGCCGAACGCCTTGGTCTC
>JACMLR010000235.1 GCA_014379515.1 Chitinophagaceae bacterium | reverse complement strand
TCAGCGCACCTCCAGCTGAAAATACCACGATTGTGTTATAGGGCACCATGCATATTTCCCTTTACTTTGTCGACTCGATATCCATTGATGAATCTTTCCGCTTCACTTTCTCTGATACCTTAAGCAATTAATTCTTCACACACACCAAACCTTCTGTTATGAGAAAGTTTATTCCGGCTATGTTCGTTTTGTTACTGTACCTGATTTTCGCGTCGGTGTCATTGAATGCGCAAGTAGCGATCAACGACAATGCCTCTGCGCCATTGCCGAGTGCAATGCTTGACGTCAACGTTTTTGCAGGAGTCAAAAAAGGGGTACTCATTCCGAGAATGACCACTGCGCAGCGAACTGCAATTCCTGCCCCTGCAACAAGTCTTCTTGTTTTCGATTCAAACACAAACAGCTTTTGGTTTTATGGTGGCGCTGGGCCAGGCTGGATTGAAATCATTGCCGGCAGCAATAACCTTTGGGCAAAAAACGGAAATGATATTTACAATACAAATTCAGCAAATGTTGGTATCGGTACGGGCACAACGATAAAAGCAAAGTTTCATGTATTGGCTAACAATTCCGTAGTATTTGGCCCGGATTCAAACACACTTGGTAATAGCAGGTTTTGGTTCGTTGGCGGTAAAAATGCATTGCGTATAGGCACACACGTTGATATTCCATTTGGTCCTGGCGCGTGGGATTATGCAAATATTGGTTTCAATTCATTGGGTGTTGGATCGAATAATAAAATCATGGGAATTGGGAGTATTGGTATTGGTGACTATAATCAAACAACAGAAGAGGGTACCGCCGCATTTGGCTGGCTTAATCACAGTGTGGGCCGCGGATCTTTTACAACGGGATATCTTAATACGGCCAACCGCGACTGGAGCCAGGCGATTGGTTATTCAAACACCACCCACGGTGAATGGAGTCTTACAGGCGGTAATGGTTCATTTGCGTGGGGACAGGCTTCTTTTGCTTTTGGAACTGCAGTTACATCGAACTCGGAGAACATGACCACTTTTGGCGCGTACAATGATTCGGCTCAATATGCAAATGCAAACAAAGGCAGTTGGATTGCAACCGATCCATTGTTCGTTGTTGGTAATGGAACGGGTAGTCTTGCTAAATCGAACGCAATTGTTTTGTTGAAGAATGGCAAGCTGGGTATCGGCAATACGAAACCTCATGCACGATTGCATGTTGCAGGTCCGCAGACCGTCATCTTCGGAAATGATTCATTATCCAGTACGGTAGGCCAAAAATTTATTTGGTTTGGGTCGAAGGGCGCATTGCGCTTCGGCAGTATCAACCTTGATGGCGGCAATACCTGGAATATTGATAACGTCGGAGTCAACTCTATAGGAATAGGAGAGGGTGCATTGGCCAGCGGACCACAGTCTTTCTCGCAGGGATATTATTCCAGTGCAACGGGATTCTATTCATTTGCCCGGGGCTTTGCAGCCAGCGCGACTGGCGATCACGGAATGGCATTCGGGCAAAACTTAACGTCCAATGGAAACTTTGCGCATGCTTTCGGTGGCAATACAACTGTTACTGGTGACTATGGTTTTTCGAACGGGTATAACAATGTAGTGACGGGTTATTTCGCAGGTGCATTCGGACAGGGTCTTAGCGCACGGACGTACAACGCTTTTGTTGTCGGCAGATATAACGACTCGCTTCCTCTCACTTCTTCCACTACCTGGGTTGCAGGCCAACCAGTATTTGTAGTTGGTAATGGAACTGCAAGTAATGCTCGCTCAAATGCAATGGTTGTATTAAAAAGTGGAAATGTTGGAATCGGGACTTCATTTCCGAGTGCATTGTTGACAGTGGGTTCTACGACAGGCGCTGATTTGCGCATCGGTTCGCTGGAGACATTTACCGACTTCGGCAGTAGTACTCTTTCACTAAATGCGACGCTGCTTCCTGAAGCTGATAACGCATTCAGTCTGGGTAGCGGCAGCAACCGTTGGGGTGTTGTTTTTGCCGCGAATGGTACGATCAACACTTCGGATGCCAGGGATAAAAGAAATATCAAAAAACTCAGCTACGGCCTTTCAGATATTATGAAACTGAATCCCGTCAGTTTTGAATGGAATAATTCCGCGACCGGAGACGGGGTAAAGTTGGGATTAATAGCGCAGGAAGTTTTGAAGGTGATACCGGAAATTGTAAAAACACATGAAACGGTTACGACAGACGAAAACATTCCATCGAAGCAAACAAAAGAACTCAGCCGCTACGGCATTTTCTACAGCGATTTGATCCCCGTGCTTGTGAAATCTATCCAGGAACAGCAAATTATTATCACATCTCAAAATGTGAAAATCGACGACCTTGAAAAAAGATTGAAAGCATTGGAAGAGAGATTAAAATAACTCATATAGTCTGATACGTTTATTACAATCTTTGCATCAGTTTGAAGTTGGTTAAAAAATGAATTCTATTTTTGCAATAGATACAAGTTCATTCTTTAATCAACTTCAAGCATTTTTGATGCGGATCACTAACCTGGTCTTTTCTATAATCTTCTTATTATTCGCAGCACTGCAATACAATGACCCGGATCCATACATCTGGATCCCCATCTACAGTTATGCGGCAGTGTTATGTTTTCTTGCATTCCGGGGCAAATATTATCCACGCGCTTTTTTTGGCGGGATTGTAGCGTTCCTTATCTACGCGGTATTCCTTTTTTTTACGAATAACGGTGTTCTCGATTGGGCGCAAAAGCACGAAGCAGAAAGCCTCGTTCAGACAATGAAAGCCGAGAAACCATGGGTCGAGGATACGCGCGAATTCGGTGGCTTGCTGATTCTGATCATCGTATTTTCCATCAACTACATCTTCTCAAAAAAGAAAGGCTCTTCCCGGGTGGAAAGAGCCTGATGAATTCGACTAGAATTATTTATTGAGCAGCAAATTGAATTGCTTGCAAGAACATCGTTCCAGTTTCCTTCGCATCTTTTGGTTTGCTGATGATATAGACGTTATGAAGTTTACCATCAGTGACAGGCGAAATTTTGAATACAATCGTTCCCTGGCCGATTCCACCTTTTGGAGTTGGGAGCCCTCCCGCAATTGAACCTTCTCCAATTTTTGTTCCATCAACTGCATCCAATCTCAATTCAAAATCAAACCCAAATTCGGGTGCCTTTTGCCAACCAGCATTGATCGTTGCGCCGGTGATACCAGTCAGATCAATGTCGTCAAGTGTGAAATAACCGCCGGCAGCCGGGGCTATCAACATATTGTTTCCGTTATACTCAAACGTTGTAAACCCTTTCAAATTTTTTACGCGAGCAAAAGACATTTTGCTGTTGCGAAGTACAACCGTATTGTTCGCCGTCAATGGTTTGATACCGGCACCACCTTTATCCGTATAAGATGCGGAGATGTATAACGCACCATTGTCTTTTACAGGCTTGCCCAAAGTAGGAGCTACTGAACCAGTTGCAGGTAAAGATTTCTTATTAGCATTACCCGATAATGATTGGATCCAGGTAACGATTTGTTTCGCATCACCTTCTTTAAGATTTGGATGGGCAGCCATTGCTACTTCACCCCATACACCCGACCCGCCTTTAATAATCTTGTCGGCCAGATAGTTAGATGCATTTGGATCCTTCTCATATTTTTTGGCTACAGCTGTGTAAGCTGGCCCGATAGATTTTTGATCAACCTGGTGGCAATTCTTGCAATCAAGAGACAGCATCAAATTGCGACCCATAACCGCAGCACTCAATACCTGGTGTCCTTGTGGAGATGCAGCACGATCACTTCCTTCTAAATAATCTGCAGAAACGATCAGGTTGCTTAAATCTTTTGATTTAGCGGTGTCATCGCGGTCGTCGATGGTAACTGCATATTGAACTTGTTTGCCAGGGAAGTAAAATGTTTTATTACTTGTAATGGCGATGTTAACCTCCGGTGTTTCATTACCGGCGTACACATTCACAGCGTTGCTTTTTGAAGCTGATTTTTTATCGTCTGAAACCTCAACGGTGATAGTGTAATCGCCTGCTTTAGGATATTCATAATCGATCTTCGGCTCTGTTGTTTCTTTCTTCTCACCGTTACCCATATCCCAAACGTAAGTCATCTTGTCTTTTTCGGGATCTTCCGCTTCCACAGTTGCGGTTACTTTGAATGGGATTGAACCAGATGCTCGATTAGTAGTAAGAGATGAAATTTTTGGTGCACGGTTACCAGAAGTATATTCAATTTTGGAAAGGCCTGCATCTGGATTTTTGCTGAACCATCCACTGCCATATTCAAGCAGGTAAATGCTGCCATCTGGAGCAACCTCCATGTCGATTACTGCCGCCAGTTTTGTTGTTGACATAAACGGCTCCATCTTGTCAAAATCACCTTTTGAATCAAGCGTTACAACTTTTATAAAGTTGCGCATCCATTCGTAGATAAAAACTTTTCCATTGTAATAATCGGGAAGCCGTTTCTCCTTAGCGTACATATCAGTATAGTAAGCGGGCCCTGCCATTGCATTTCGACCGCCTGTTCCCATCTGTGGGAAATCAGCTGACTCCGCATATGGATACCAGATGAATGCTGGTGAAACTGCTGGCAATTCTTTTACGCCGGTATTGTTTGGCGAATTATTGACTGGCTTTGCAGCATCGAAGGATACCCCGGTAGCACCGGCACTATAATCATATTCATGGTACGGATAATTGTTACCAACAAATAAAGGCCAGCCGAAAAAGCCTGCTTTTTTTGCCTGGTTTAATTCGTCATAGCCACGAGGGCCACGTACACTCATACTGTCGTTTGCAGCATCCGGGCCAACTTCACCCCAATATAAATAGCCGTTTTTCTTATCAACCGAAATTCTATAAGGATTTCTGTTGCCCATTACATAAATCTCCGGGCGGGTATTAGCTGTTCCTTTCGCAAACAGATTTCCGTCAGGAATTTCATAAGTTCCATCATCTTTAATTTTTATCCGCAAAATCTTCCCCCGTAAATCGTTCGAATTACCCGAAGACCTTCTTGCGTCATATTGCTCAAAGCCCGGGCGCTGATCTAATGGAGCAAAACCGTTATTATGAAATTTGCCTGGCTGATCGAATGGAGTTGAGTTGTCGCCAGTTGAAAGAAACAACATGTTATCGGCACCGAATGCAATCGATCCGCCTGTATGACAACAGATCTCTCGTTGTGAATAGAATTGCAACACCACTTTCTCCGATTTCATATCGAGTGTGTCATTTTCAAATTTGAAACGCGACAGACGATTTACCGAAGTATCGATCGGGCTATAAAAGATGTATACAAAATGATTTTTATCAAAATTTGGATCTGCCTGGACTCCAAGCAAACCCTCTTCAGCATTTACTCCGGGCGTATTGGTTTTAAAATACACATTCAGGAAGCCAGCTTGCTTGATTGATTTGTCGCTATTGCGATACAGCATCAATTCTCCACGGCGCTGACCGATCAACACATCGAAGTTGGGAAGAATGGTCATCTCAGTTGGTTCGAACAAAGTGCCTTGCGTCAGTTGGATTTTTGCAAATCGATCTTCTTCAGGAACACGAAGCGTTTTTGCCTGGCCATATTTCAATTCCTTGTTGTCGCCCATGGCATATTTAATCCCGCCTAATAAATGTTTTAAATAGTTGTCATCAGTAAATGATTCTTCTGTATGACCAAGTTCAGTATAATACGCGCGACCACCATCGAAATCATGATACCATGCCATAGGATGATTATCACCGTTCTTGCCACCCTCATAAGATTTCTCATCAATCTTGATAAGCACCTTTACATCCGGGTTCAATTTCTTGAAATTGTACCATTCGTCTTTCCGTTTCCATTCTTTCGGAAGATGACTTGTTGATATATGCGTCTGATCCACGACATCCAATTTTGCTTCTTGTTGTTGAGGATGACTTTCAAAATATCCACCAACAAGACGTCCGTACCATCCCCAATCATACTCGGCATCCGACGCCGCATGAATTCCAACATAACCACCGCCTGCCTGGATATAACGTTCGAAGTCGGCTTCCTGGTAGTTGTTCAGCATATTTCCTGTTGTATGTAGAAAGATGACAGCTGAATAATTTTTCAGGGAATCTTCACTAATATAGTCGGCGTTCTCAGTGGTATCAACATCAAAACCATTTTCCTGGCCAAGCTTCATAATGGCCGCTTTGCCATTTGGAATAGATGAATGACGGAATGCAGCCGTTTTTGCAAACACAAGTATTCTTGGCTTGCCGGATCGGGAACTACAACTAATAATGAATAAAGTAAAGACGATAATAGAGGAGAAGAGGGCAATTCTTTTCATATGTAAATGATAATTTCTAAAGATAATGGATTCGATAGTAAATGAATCAATCTGTAGACGAGTGGCAGTTTTTAAGCGACGAGTCAAACAACCTTTTCAAATTTGATTTTTATAGAATGAAATCGGATAACAACAAGGTTGAACTTTATAAAATCATTCTTCCATTCCCATATCTCCATCTGCAGTTTTATTGGAGTTCGCTACAAGTGTTTGTAAGTCGGTGATTTCCTCCTGGGTAAAATAGCGCCATTTACCCGTTGGTAATCCGCGTAACGTGATATTCATTATTCGAACCCTAATGAGCGAGACAACTTCATAACCAAGAACTTCACACATCCGACGGATCTGCCGATTGAGTCCTTGTTTCAGTATGATTTTGAAACGTTCAGTGGTTTCTTGTTTTACAACGCAGGGCAATGTGGTCGTGTTAATAATCCGAACCCCGGATCGCATGCGTTGTATAAAGTCGGTAGTAATGGTTTTGTTGACGGTGACGATGTATTCCTTTTCATGTTGATTACCCGCCCGAAGAATCTTATTGACGATATCTCCGTCATCGGTCAGAAAAATCAGGCCTTCAGAACGTTTGTCGAGCCGGCCAATTGGGAAGATCCGCTGCTTGTAGTTTACAAAGTCGACGATATTGGATTTGTCTTTTTGATCCGTTGTACATGTTACCCCCTTCGGTTTATTGAGCATGAGATAAACGGATGATGATTTTTTTCGTTTCAGGATTTCATCGTCAATATGAACGACGTCTTTATCGCTAACGCGATTTCCCCGGGAGGCAATCTGTCCATTTATCGTGACGCGACCCTGTTCGATATAGAGATCGGCTTCGCGGCGACTACAAAACCCTGTATCGCTGATGTATTTATTAAGGCTGGTGTCCAATCGGT
>JACMLR010000234.1 GCA_014379515.1 Chitinophagaceae bacterium | reverse complement strand
GCCATCGAACAATAATTTCCAGCCGTCAGTCTTTTCTGCTGAGGTCAGCGTATTAATGGGCAACTGGCCACAAGATGCTACAGCAATGAACAATGAAAGAATGGTGAACAGGGTAGTAGCCGTCTTTTTTCTTTTCCGCATGGTCAATTTATTTTGAGAAGCGACTCATGAAAAATTATTTCCGATCTGGAAATTACTACAATACAAAATATCGGCATTCATTTTCGTTGGGTTCGTGACATAAAATCTCCAGGATTTGGGAGCGGAAGCTGTTTTGTCATATTCTTCACTACCTGTCCATGGGCACTTCATTATCTTCGTCAAAATTTTCGGGTTTGAAGCATCTCAAGGCACTGAATAAGTATTTCTGGAAGTATCGCTGGCGTTTCATTCTCGGAATTGTCTTCATCGTTCTATCGAACTACTTTAGAATTCTTACACCCCAACTTACAGGTTTCGTCATCGATAATGTCCAGGTTGAACTCACTGAGCAGTTGGATACAGCGGGTATTGCTGCAATCCAACAAAAAATGGCCATCAAAGAGGATCGATACGATTTATTAGTAAAGCGATTTATCGCAAACGTTGGCAGCCGCGAACTGAGTTTTACGTCAACTGTTTTGCTCTCTGGTATCTCGATGCTTGTTCTTGCACTGCTCGGTGGCTTTTTTATGTTCCTGATGCGGCAAACCATCATTGTGATGAGTCGACATATTGAGTTTGCACAAAAAAACGAAGTGTTCAGGCACTATCTCAAACTCGATACAAATTTCTACAAACAGCATAGCACGGGAGACCTGATGAACCGGATCTCAGAGGACGTGAGTCGAGTGCGGATGTACACCGGCCCTGCTTTAATGTACTTCATCAACCTTGCAGCAACAATTGGCTTTAGTGTTTACTTTATGTATAGCACGCAAAAGCTGCTGACTTTATATGTGCTTGCCCCATTGCCGTTGTTAGCTGTGGCAATTTATTTCGTCAATACAATCATTCACAAGCGAAGTGAAAAAATTCAGTCGCTGCTTTCAGATCTTACAACAAATGCTCAGGAATCGTATTCAGGTATCCGGGTGATTAAATCGTTTGTCCAGGAAAAGGCGATGAGATTTTTCTTCAACAAGAATAGCGAGGATTATAAAAAGAATGCAATCGGCCTTGCGAAAATGGAAGCGATTTATTTTCCATCGATGTCTTTGTTGATTGGTTTGAGTACGTTGCTTACCATTATGATGGGGGGATTGTATTCAATTCGTAGCGAGCATGGAGTTACCATCGGCACGATCGCAGAATTTGTTATGTATGTAAACATGTTGACGTTCCCGGTTAGCGCAATCGGATGGACCGCAAGTATGATTCAGCGAGCAGCAGCTTCACAAAAGCGATTGAACGAGTTCTTGCATACGAAGCCAACAATTGAATCACCAGCTCAGGCTGTGGTGCCATCGATACAAGGGAATATTCGTTTCAGGAATGTCAATTTTACTTATCCAAATACAGGCATCGAGGCTGTAAAGGATTTCGACCTTGACATAAAGAAAGGACAAAAGATTGCGATTGTTGGTCATACCGGTAGCGGCAAAACAACAATCGCGCAGCTACTGCTCCGTATGTACGATACCACGAGTGGCATCGTAGAAATTGATGGTGTACCTGTTCAACGCCTTGATCTGAATGAGCTGCGAAAACAAGTTAGTTATGTTCCGCAGGATGTTTTTTTGTTTAGCGATACTGTTGCCGGCAATATCGCCTTTGGTGTTGAGCGGGTTGAAACGGATGCAGTGAAGCGTGCAGCAGCAGGTGCATATGTTGAGCAGGAGATCCTCGGCTTCAGCAATCAGTACGAAACGATGATAGGAGAGCGGGGTGTTACACTGAGTGGTGGACAGAAACAGCGAATCTCTATCGCGCGGGCGCTAATCAAGGAACCCCGGATCGTTATTTTTGATGATTGCCTGAGTGCAGTGGACACAAAAACTGAAAAAGAAATTTTATCACAACTCAACCGTTTTCTTGATGGAAAGACAGCGCTGATCATTACCCACCGGATATTGTCTTATATCCATTTCGATCAGATTATAGTGTTAGATGAAGGACGAATCGTTGAACGAGGAACACACAAGGAACTTATTTCGCAAAAAGGTTATTACAGTGTTTTATATCAGCAACAGGGGCGCGAAAACGAAAACGGTCAGCCTGTTTAGAGCAAATATGATGACTGATCTTATTATTTTATGTATTTCAGCGAATTAAGATGTAGATTTTTCCAATCAAATTTTGCTGATTCGAAAACAATATTATATTTGTGCCTACTTTTTTAAAAGCAAATTGTAAACAGAAAAAACAACCAAAACGTGGCGTACGAAAACAACGACAAAAGAATGGAAAGCGTTTACAGCAAACGTATCAGAGCTGGAAAACGCAGAACCTATTTCTTTGATGTGAGAGCAACCCGTGGTAATGACTATTATATTACCATCACTGAAAGCCGTAAAAAATTCGACGGCAATGGTTACGACAGGCATAAAATCTTTCTTTACAAAGAAGATTTCAACAAATTTGTCAAAGCCCTGGGTGAAGCTGTAGACTATGTCAAAACTGACCTGATGCCCGATTTTGATTTTGATGCATATAACCACGATCAGATTGAAAACGGAGAAAATGGTGAAGATGGAGTAGATGGAGTTTCAACGATCGCTGAAGTAAGTAATGACACACAAGTTGAAGTTGTTTCTGCCCCTCCGGTGATTTCTGAAAATGGAACAGCGGCCGCAACTGCGAGCAATACAGAAGAGGTTGATAAGTGGTGATACTTATTGTTAGAAAATCTTGATATAAAAGCTTC
>JACMLR010000233.1 GCA_014379515.1 Chitinophagaceae bacterium | reverse complement strand
TATGATATCAAAATGATATCAAATATACATCATGGCATGAAACGCGCAAATTTTTGAAACATTATTTTTTTGGTTAGCCAAAAAAAATGCCACTGAAATTCAGCGGCATAATTTACTATTCGAAATTTTTATACTATCCCCCGGTACTACCATCCTTCACTTTCACTTTCTTCTTTCCTGAATTCTTCTTTTCAAAATCGAGGACTTCTTTTGGTTTGTTGATTGCTTTTTTCTCTGATGTTGTAGCCGTTGAAGTGGTGTTATCTTTTTCTTGCTTACCTAACGTAAATGTTTCGGTTCTGCTGACACCGCCGCTTTCATCATAATATTTCCAGGTTCCGTGTTTTAATGAAGCTCCTTCGTTTTTTACTATCACCGCGCGATAGCTGTCGAGCTTGTCGAGGTCTTCAACCATGATCGTGTCAAATTCTTTATCGGGGTTCAATGCTTTCCAGCTCTGTTCCAGGCGAAGGTCGCCATGCATCGAAAAGTATTTATTTACGCCATCTTTGAAACCCCATTTATAGTTTTCAATGCCGACGAGATCGCCCGATAGATTAAACATTCGCCACTCCCCTATTTTTCGATCGTTTTCATAGAACCCTTCTTCTTCATAACCGGGTTCGCCTCGTACTGTTTCATATCGGTGAGACCATGGACCTTGCTTTTTCCCGCTCATATCGACGCGGTTCAAGGTGTCCTTGTTTGCATTTATGGTATAATCTTTCCACTGACTATACCCATTCAGGGAAATCAAGAGAGTCAAAATCAAAATCCAACGCATGTTTAGTATGTTTATACTTTCAAAAACGAAAATTGAACAGCTTTATGATGCCGAAATTACTGCAAATGCCCTGCCGGGTTAAGGCTTTAACATGTCTATTGGTACTGTGCTCTTTACAACCGCTTATCGCTCAAATAAAACCAACGACTGGTGCTGATCGTCTCAAGACCGTTCAGCAACGCAAACTGTTGGAACACAAATCAATGCTCAAAGACGCTGCGTTTCGGAACATTGGACCAAGCATCATGAGCGGCCGGGTGGTTGACCTGGATGTAAACCCAGAAGACCCAACAGAATTTTATGTTGCATATGCCTCGGGCGGTCTTTGGCACACAACTAATAACGGGCAAAGCTTTTTGCCCATTTTTGATAGTGTTGATATCCTGACCATCGGCGATATCGCAGTAAACTGGACCAACAGGACAATCTGGGTTGGAACTGGCGAAGTGAATAGCAGTCGGTCATCGTACGCCGGGATCGGCATTTTCAAAAGCACTAACAATGGCAAATCCTGGGAATACCTCGGCTTACCTGAATCCCATCACATCGGCAAAATTCAGCTCCACCCTACCGATAACAATACTGCCTGGGTCGCCGCTCTCGGTCATTTATATTCGCCAAATAAAGAACGCGGCGTTTACAAGACGACAGACGGTGGTAAAACATGGAAGCAAACATTGTATGTTGATGATAACACCGGGGCAATCGACATTGATATCAATGTATCCAATCCAAACGAATTGTATGCTGCAATGTGGTATAAAACACGGTCAGCATGGAATTTCGAGGAGAGTGGAAAAACAAGCGGCATTTTTAAAAGTACTGACGGCGGCAACAGCTGGCAGCCTATAAGCAAGGAAGGCGCAGGATTTCCAACCGGTGAAGGTGTTGGCAGAATCGGAATCGTGGTATATCCAAAAAATCCATCGATTGTTTATGCAGTGGTCGATAACCAGTTTCGCAAGCCCGATACTGCAACAAAAAGAACCGATACGAGCTATACAGTGACGACGTTCAAAACGATATCAAAAGATTCGTTTGCCATGCTGGAAGATAAAAAGCTCGAACAGTTTTTACGACGTAATCGCTTACCTGCCAAATACACTGCAGCCAATGTAAAAGAACTGGTCAAGAATGAGAAGGTAAAACCAACGGCACTTTTTGAATACCTGAATGTAAACGATGGTTTTGTAAATACCGGAATATATGGTTGCCAGGTGTATCGCAGTGATGACGCCGGGAAAACCTGGAAAAAAACACACGACAAAGAGATTGGCATCTTCTCGACTTACGGATACTATTTTAGTAAAGTTTATGTGTCGGCCTATAATGAAAACAAAGTGATCATATTTGGTGTACCACTCCAATTATCAACAGACGGTGGCAAAACCTTCAAATCAATTGATAAAGGAAATGTTCACGCGGATCACCATGCGATTTGGATGAACCCGAAGCGTGATTCACATATCATAAATGGTAATGATGGTGGTGCAAATATCACTTACGATGATGGCGCTACCTGGTTCAAGTGTAATACTCCTGCAGTAGGACAATACTATTCAGTTACAACAGATGATGCAAAGCCATATAATGTTTATGGCGGTTTGCAAGACAATAACGTTTGGTATGGACCATCGAATCATAAAGAAGATATTGGCTGGATCGACAATGGCGAGTATCCTTATAAATCACTGGTAGGTGGAGATGGTATGCAAGTTCAGGTAGACAAGCGTGATAATATCACAACCTATGCAGGTTCGCAGTTCGGGAATTATGTACGTATGAACCGCCTGACGAGAGGTGATCGCAAACCGATTCGTCCAAGCCATGATCTTGGTGAAATGCCGTTGCGTTTCAATTGGGAAACACCAATCGTACTTAGCAAACACAACCAGGATGTTTTTTATTATGGATCGAATAAATTTCATCGCTCACTCAATAAAGGTGAAGACCTCCAGGCACTTAGCGCTGACTTAACAAACGGCAAGAAAGAAGGGGACGTTCCATTTGGTACACTCAGTGCGCTTGCGGAATCTCCACTTCGCTTCGGATTGATTTATGCTGGGTCTGATGATGGCAATGTTCATGTTAGTCGCGATGGTGGCTATACATGGAAGAAGATTAGTTCAAAACTTCCCCCGGGATTGTGGGTGAGTCATATCGAACCATCCAACCACAAAGAAGGCCGCGTGTATGTAACATTCAATGGTTACAGAAACGATCACTTTCTTCCATATGCATTTGTCAGTGATGACTTCGGTGAGAATTGGAAAGCAATCGGAAAAGATCTTGCGTTTGAGCCAATCAACGTAATAAAAGAAGACGTGAAATACGACAGCGTACTATACATTGGCACCGACGGTGGTCTTTACGCAAGCATCGATGCAGGAAACTCATTTATGATGTGGAATGCTGGTTTGCCAAAATCTGTTCCGATTCATGACATCGCGATTCAACAACGAGAAAACGATATTATTCTAGGTACACATGGACGTAGCCTGTACATTTCAAAATTGGACAAAGTCCACGAACTATTGAAAGATCCGGCCATTCGGTTGAAAAAGCAAAGTGAAGTGGATAGAATGGTGGCTGTCGCAACCGGAGACCAGTTTCGGGATTTGTACAAACGTGAAGGGATCGAAGTTGAATGCCCGCCCGTTAATGTAGCTAAAAAGAAAAAGGGATAAGTTTATTGCATCAAATCAATGATCAACTGATTGAGAAAGTGAAAGGAAAAATAGTTATTGTATTCATCATTGGCATTCTGCTAACGAATACCGCCGAGGCACAAAAGAAAACGATTGCCCAGATCAAAACAGAGCTTGAGCAATCAACAAATCCGCCGCTGTATGTAAAGGACGTTTTGAAAAAGAAGTTTGTTCTTGATACTGTCGCGGTTATGCGCACTCAAACTTTTATGGGTATCCCGGATAGTCTTGCCTACAAAGGAAAGATGCGCAAAGTGTATGGACCGTACGACAACGGAAAAATCCTTGTACAAATTCTTGCAAAGTTGCCGAACACGTTCAACCGGATAAGCCAGATTTTTATTGATACAAAAGTGTTCACAAAAAATAAAGCCGATTCGTTATCACTGGATATTTTAACTCGTATAAATAACGGATCGGCAACTTTTGAAGACATGGCTTCTGTGTGGAGTATGGGTGGAGAAGCTGCAACAAGAGGTGATATCGGCTGGATTGCTGTTGGCGGTCTTGTTCCTGAAATCGAAAAGGAATTACGTAAGAGAAAAAAGGGTGAAGTGTTTCGCGTGTGGAGCAAGACAGGCGTTCATATTCTGCGCAAAACATCAACGAAAGAGGACACCGGCTTTGCATTGATGATGCGCATCTTCCTGTAAAAACTAATTATGAAAAAACGGCTACTGGTTCCATTCTTTATAGGGCTTGTACTTCTATTTGCGTGTTTACTTCTTGCAGATAAAGGATACTTGTTGCCTTTGATCTTATTGTTTCCATCGTTCACCTTACTAGCCGATTACAACGATACATTCGCTGGCATTGCATCAACAGTACAGTTCCCTCTCTATTACTATTTTATTACCATGGGAAAAACAACCCGCCGCCGCTGGATGATCTTTGGTGTGATTTTATTTCTGCATTTGCTAATGGTGAGGTTTGCGGGAGTTAAATAAGAATGTGCGAAATTTGCAAATATGAAAATGTGCAAAATTCATTCAATCGACTCGTTCCTGTTTTAAGGCATTGCACTAATTCCATTTTTAAATTAGAACTAATTGGCTTATTGCCGGGGTGATTAACCGAAGGCATTTTGCACATTTTCACATTTCGCACATTGCTTACTCGCTTTTCAAAAATTGAACAGCCAACTCATACCCCTTCATCCCCAACCCCGCAATCGTCCCCTTTGCTTTAGCAGATACATGAGATAATTTACGGAAGTCTTCGCGCGCATGAATATTACTGATATGAACTTCAACGACAGGAGCTGTGATGGCCGCTATCGCGTCGCCGATAGCAACGGATGTGTGTGTATATCCGCCGGGATTAAATACAATACCATCAGAGGCATAACCAACCCGCTGAAGTTCGTTTATTAATTCACCTTCAACGTTGCTTTGGAAATAGGAGAACTCGATTTGCGGATAAAGTTCTTGCAACTCTCGCAGGTATTCTTCGAACGGCTTATTACCGTAGATGTCCGTTTCTCTTTTGCCAAGAAGATTCAAATTGGGACCGTTGATGATTGCGATTTTCATGCGAATAATTAATATAGCTAAAATACTGCCTTTTGATCTTTTGCAATGCTGTTTGTGGGCCTCACATTAATCCAGTAAACGATATCCGTATAGGTCTTCACTTCATAGCTTCCGAATCCGCGAGGGTTTTCAATGTTCAGCAAATCTATCTGCAAATCATAACTCCCTTCCCTTCTAATTTTATAGACATACCGATACCCATCAGAAGTTCTGTCCGGGTAGTCCGTCATGTAGATACCCGGTTGGGTGCGACTGCTGATAATAATTCTATTGAGTGAACGCTGGCTTTTGAAATTAAAAACGACGGTATCACCAACTTGTTTGTGAATCACAACAGATCGAGGCGAAAACTCTTCGATGTTATTTTCGAGCATTCCCTGGTATAATAAAGGATAAGTGTAAAAATCTGACCAGCTAATCGGCTCTTTTAATAATTGCCATTCGTCATCCTTTGGAAAATGATCCCACCCGAAACGTTTTGGTTCGGCGCAGAAATACCAATCGTTTCGCGCATTTGTAAACGAATTACAATCTTCATCAGTATAACCACTTGCCCATGTAACATCGATCAATTTCCATTCATTATTGATCCTAACTGCATTCCATGTATGATTTGCAGCAAAAGAAGGTCGGGTTAAAACTAAATCGCTAAAGCCTGATCTGCCATAGCCCGAAACATCAACGCATTCTACACCTGCAGCATCGCAAAGGTTTCGAAATACATTTACATAGCCTGCGCATACTGCTTTGCGTGACTTCAGCACACTGTCCAACGCCCATCTCGATTTTTTTGCCTTCATACCCTGGCAGTCGTACTGAAGATTATCAACCACCCAGAGGTAACTTGCACGCACCCGGTTCATCGTATCCGGAAAATATTTCTCGATTGCATTCCCCAGCAAGCGAAGTTCTTTCGCATTTCTTACCGGTTGTGTTTGCGTACGCAAAAATAGTTTTGCCTCTTTCCAGTCGCCGGACTCAACCTGCGATGCGGCAGCAAATGCAGACATCAGCAATAGCATCAACCACAAATTCTTCTTTCCCCTCATCCTACTAAATTAAAAAACCCCGCTCGAAGCGGGGTCATATTTTAGTTAAGAGTTTTCTTAATCATGTCAATAAACTGGTCGAACAGGTATCGGCTGTCATGTGGACCAGGTGTGCTTTCCGGATGGTATTGCACAGAAAAAGCAGGTTTATCTGTTCTGCGAATTCCTTCGATTGAATCATCATTCAAATTCATGTGAGTCACTTCTACCAGTGGTGCGTTTTTCAGAGTCGCTGGGTTAACGCCAAAACCATGGTTCTGTGTAGTCACCTCGCATAATCCCGTCATTAAATTCTTTACAGGATGATTTAGTCCGCGATGACCATTATGCAATTTGAACGTTTCAACCCCGCTTGCAAGCGCGAGTAACTGATGACCGAGACAAATACCGAATGTTGGCTTGTTCTCGTCTATCACGTTTTTAACTGTTTCAACGGCGTAGTCCATTGCCGCAGGGTCTCCAGGACCATTGGAAATGAAATATCCGTTTGGATTGAACTTCTTTAATTCGCTCAATGCCGTTTTCGCAGGAAAAACTTTTACAAATGCACCACGCTCGACCATGCATTGAACGATGTGTTGTTTTGTTCCATAATCAAGAACTGCAATTCGAATTGGAGACTTTTCGTCTCCCACTGTGTATGCCTCTTTTGTAGAGACATAACTTGCTAATTCAAGCCCATCCATATTTGGAACCTGGCTCAGCTGTTTTTTTAATTCTTCTACATCGAGGATCTCTGAAGAAATAATACAGTTCATTGCCCCGTTCTGACGAACATGTGCAACGAGTGCACGCGTGTCAACTCCTTCAATACAAACGATGTTATTCATTTGCAGATAGGTCTCCAATGAAGCATTCGCCATTTTGCGGGAGAATTGCTCTTCCAGGTTGCGACTTACGAGCCCCCTGATTTTGACTGAATCGGATTCGACTTCGTCATCTTTAACGCCGTAGTTACCTACGTGAACGCTATTCATGATAACAACCTGGCCATAATAACTCGGATCGGTAAATACCTCCTGGTAGCCAGTCATACCGGTGTTGAAACAGATTTCACCTGTTGTTGTACCAATTTTGCCAAAGGCTTTGCCATGATGTACGGTGCCATCGGCCAGAACCAGAACAGCGGGAGGTTGAATGTTGTGTGTTTGCATAATGAGGTATAAAATCTGTGCAAAATAAATTAACGAATAGCACAATTCAAATAGTACTTGCCAACATTTCAGTCGATTAGAGAGAAAAAGGCAAAAAAAAGCTCCGGTATTGACCGAAGCTTTTAAAAATATAGGCCTGCCGTGCTTATTCAGCTGGCTTTTCGTCTGTTGGTGCTGTTTCAGGAGCCGCGTCAGTTGTACCTGCGGCCTTTTTAGGAGCGCGGCTACGACGTGTCTTCTTGGAAGTATCCTTGGTTTCGCCTTTGCCTTTACCATAGATCTCGTTGAAATCAACGAGTTCGATCATCGCAGTTTCAGCATTATCACCCGTACGTGCGCCAAGCTTGATAATACGAGTGTAACCGCCTGGACGACCACCGATTTTCTCAGCAATTGTGCTGAAAAGTTCCGTGATAGCTTCTTTGTCCTGGAGGTAGCTGAAAACCACCCGACGCTGATGTGTGGTGTTTTCCTTGCCTTTGGTAATAAGTGGCTCAACATACACGCGAAGTGCTTTTGCTTTTGCCAGGGTTGTAACAATACGTTTGTGAGCAATGAGTTCGCAAGCGAGGTTGCTCAACAAAGCTTTACGGTGGGATGCCGTTCTGCTTAAGTTTTTGATTTTGTCTCCGTGACGCATGACTGTTGAATTTATTCGGTTAGACCGTGTCAGGAATTCTAACCTACATTATAAAAAGAAATAGATCGGCTGCTTTGCAGTGACCGATCTGTCTTGAAATTAAATATCGTCTTTATCCAATCCGAGTTTACCGAGATCCATTCCGAAATGGAGGCCGCGTTCAGCAAGAACCTGCTCGATTTCAGCAAGTGACTTCTGTCCGAAATTGCGGAATTTCATCAGGTCTTCCTGCTCGTATTGTACAAGTTCGCTCAGCGAATTGATCTTGGCTGCTTTCAGGCAATTGAATGCGCGAACAGACAGGTCGAGATCTTCCAAAGGAGTTTTCAATACTTTACGAAGCTGCAGCATTTGCTCATCAACTACATCTTCTTTTTTATCTTCCTTGCTGTCGAAAGTGATGTTCTCGTCGGTGATGATCATCAGGTGCTGGATAAGGATCCGGCTTGCCTGTTTTACTGCTTCTTCAGGATGAATGGTTCCATCTGTAGAAACTTCCATGATCAATTTTTCGAAGTCGGTACGCTGCTCAACACGGGTATTCTCGATAGCATATTTCACGTTTTTGATCGGCGTGAAAATCGAATCGGTAGGAATATAACCGAGTGGTGCGTCTTTAAGTTTGTTATCTTCTGCAGATACATAACCTCTTCCTTTTGAAATTGTCACTTCGATGTCAAGCTTTGCCGATGAATCGAGTGTGCAAATCAATAGTTCAGGGTTCATGATGTCAAAGCTTTGTGTTGCTTCGCCGATCATTGCCGCAGTTAATTCATTTTTATTTTTAATGCTCAGAGAAACTTTCTCTTGGCTTACTTCATGATCCACTTTCTTTTTAAAGCGAACCTGTTTCAGGTTGAGGATAATTTCCAGTACATCTTCAGTAATGCCTTTGATAGTCGCAAATTCATGGTCTATCCCTTCGATGCGGATACCAACAATTGCATAGCCTTCCAATGAGTTCAATAATACCCTGCGAAGAGCATTACCGATGGTCACACCGTAACCGGGTTCCAGTGGGCGAAACTCGAATTGAGCTTCGAAATCGGTTGCTTTTTGCAGAATGATCTTATCGGGTTTCTGAAAATTTAAGATGGCCATATTGATAATCCAGATTTAGTTTGAATAATTGAAATCAGCTTTGTTATAACAAGGGCCGGATTTGAAAGTTCGGTGCTGCTTCGATTGCGAATCAGCTGGTGCTTTCCGATTACTTGCTATACAATTCCACGATCAGCTGCTCCTTGATATTTTCAGGAACACTTTCTCTTTCAGGATAAGCTACAAAAGTACCTTTCATCTCACCCTCGTTCCAGTCTAACCAGGAAAACTTCTGGTTTTTGCCACGGAACTGACCAGTGATCGATGCATTTGCTTTATCCTTTTCTTTGATACCGATCGTATCACCTGGTTTCAGTTGATACGATGGAACGTTCAAAACTTCACCATTTACGGTAATGTGTTTGTGAGAAACGAGCTGACGTGCGCCTGGACGTGAAGGTGCGATTCCGAGACGGAATACAGCATTATCAAGACGTGCTTCAAGCAGCTTGATAAGGTTTTCACCAGTAACGCCTTTGATACGGGCAGCTTCTTCAAAAGTCTTACGGAACTGGCGCTCTAATACACCATAGGTATATTTTGCTTTTTGCTTTTCTTTCAGCTGAATCGCATACTCGCCCGGAGCTTTACGCTTCTTTGAAGGACCGTGCTGACCGGGAGGAAAACTGTTTTTAGTAAGCCATTTACCGTTTCCAAGGATGGGTTCACCAAAGGTTCTTGAAATACGGGTCTTGGGACCTGTGTAACGTGCCATAAAATGTATTCGTTTCGATTTTTTTAATAACGGTGCGCTGATCAGTAAAAAATCGTGAAAAATAAATCAGGCACCTTTTATAGTGGAATTGGGATAGAGATGATGCACTTGCTATCCTTCTTCATTTATTATACTCTTCTCTTCTTTGGCGGGCGGCAGCCGTTGTGCGGAAGAGGTGTAACATCTTTAATCATTGCTACTTCAATTCCAGACTGTGAAAGGGAGCGGATGGAGCTTTCGCGACCTGCACCTGGACCTTTTACATAAACGTCAACTCTTTTTACACCTGCATCGAATGCAACTTTAGCTGCGTCAGAGGCAGCCATTTGTGCAGCATAAGGGGTGTTCTTTTTCGAACCTTTGAAACCCATTTTACCGGCACTGCTCCAGGAAATAACCTGGCCATTCTTGTTAGTGATACTGATGATGATGTTGTTGAAAGTAGCAGACACGTGCGCGTCACCGTAAGAATCAACTTTTACTACTCTTTTCTTTGCCGCAGCTTTAGCGCTGGGAACTTGTTGTGCTTTAGCCATAATACGTAACGAGGTAATCTTGTTTAAAAAAATATCCCGCAACTGCGGAATTGGACCAACCCTCCTGCCGACTTACCCGGCTATCAGGCGCTGTTCCAAAAAATGTAAGTCTTATAAAAAGGAACAGGCAATCAATCGACCACCTGCTCAATTTCTTATTTCTTAGGTGCCTTCTTTTTACCGGCAACTGTTTTACGCTTACCTTTTCTTGTACGGCTATTCGTTTTAGTACGTTGACCGCGAAGAGGCAAACCTTTACGATGACGGAGACCGCGATAACATGCGATATCCAGCAAACGTTTGATGCTCATCTGCACTTCCGAACGCAGCTGGCCTTCTACTTTCATTTCGTTGGTGATGATGTTACGAATTGCATTCAATTCGTCATCATTCCACTGATGAACTTTTTTGTTTACATCAATTCCTGATTTGTTCAGGATATATTTAGCAGTAGAAGGACCAATACCAAAAATATAGGTAAGTCCAATTTCGCCTCTCTTGTTCTTTGGTAAATCTACACCGGCAATACGAGCCATAGTTGTTATTTGTTATTTGTAGTTATACGTTGTTGTGTGTCCCTTTCTGTTAGTAGGGACCCAGCACTGCTTATCCCTGACGCTGTTTGAAGCGTGGATTTTTTTTGTTGATTACGTAAAGTCTGCCTTTGCGACGAACGATTTTGCAATCAGCACTGCGTTTCTTAATTGATGCTCTAACTTTCATGTTGTTTGCTTTTTGCTATCGCGATGAACGATAAGCGGTATCGAATAAAAACTTATTTCAACAATTTACTTATACCGGAAAATGATTCTTCCTCTCGTTAAATCATAAGGACTCATCTCCACTCCCACTTTGTCCCCCGGCAAAATTCTTATATAGTTCATCCGCATCTTTCCTGAAATTGTAGCTAGTATTTCGTGCCCGTTTTCAAGTTTTACTTTGAACATAGCATTCGATAAAGCTTCTATAATCGTCCCATCTTGTTTAATCAGCGGTTGTTTACCCATATATTTTTAAGGAGCGCAAAGATAGGATTATCAGCGTGAAATATGAAAAAAATGGGGATTTTTTTCTCTTTCAGGCTGCAAATGTAGGAGATTGTTCGTATAGAAAGGTCAATGAGACGCCTCGGAATTGAGCTCGACCTTGGTCATATCGTAGTGATGATTCTGTAAATCATGTACATAGAATGGCTGATTTACATGTCTTCTATCTTCACGCCACCACATGTCAATATGTGAAAAATCGCCAGCCTTTGGAATTACCAGTCGGAAGGAATCTTTCATGTATTTAACGGAGCCATCCGTTGCTGTTTGTGAGTGGAATCCAAGCATAAGCAATTGACTTTCATCCAATGGGATCGGGTAAAGGTGATCGGCTGTGAACCAGAATTCCTGGACACCTGTTTCAATACAGATCTCCTTGTCTTCCCTGTTGATGTTCTTCACGATGCCCTGCTTTTTCTCGCCTTCGAACTCTGCCATTACAATATCGCCTGGTTTGATCTCTGAAAATTTAATCATAGCGCAATCATTTTTTTGGTCCCTGAATTTAGAAAACATGACCGGAACAACAAAATCATTTAAGAATCGGGCCAAACTTGAAAAATCAAGGATTACACTCTTTTCCTGTAACTCCACACTGCGAGACCATTCAGTGACACTGCAAATGCCGCCATGATTAATAAATGATTCCTGATATCCGCAAAACCGCTTCCCTTCAACACCACCATGCGCATTACTTCAATAAAATAAGCAACGGGATTGAAACGTGTGATCCATTGCGCCCATTCCGGCATGCTATCGATAGAAGTGTAAAGCCCGCCCATCAAAATGAAAATCATCATTACAAAAAAAGAAATAAGCATTGCTTGTTGTTGCGTGGTAGCGAAAGAAGAGATCAATAAACCAAGCCCAAGAACCGCAAGCAGGTATAGGGCGGCAAAAGCATAAATCGTTAAGTAGCTTCCAACAGGATGTATGCCGTACGCAAGCCCGGAGATTAACAAGCCGATTGTTAGCACAACCATTCCAATTATCCAAAACGGGATCAACTTACCAAGAATGAAGTGATATTTTTTTACCGGTGTTACATTGATTTGTTCAATAGTACCAATCTCTTTTTCCCTGACGATATTGATCGCTGCGAGATTTGCTCCAATCATTGTCAGCAAGATCACAAGGATACCGGGCACCATAAAGTACTTGTAATTCATCAATGGATTGAACCAGTTTGATGAAGCTATTTCAATTGTGGGTTCCGGATTGAACCTCGGGAGTTGTAGCCATTCGGCGCGCACGCTGCTGTTATAATCCGAAATGATAGTCCGCAGGTAGGCACCGCCAAGATTTGCTTTCACACCGTTGATCGCATTGAGGGCCATAAACAATTTGACTTCGTTTTCTTTAACGAGATCTTTCTCAAAAGACGGAGGTATCTGCAAAACAAGATCAGCTTCATCCGCGTTGATTTCATTGAGCGATTGTTTATACGATCCTGAATAACCCGTCAGTTGGAAATAACCGGAAGCGGTGATCTTGTTCACTAATTGCCTTGAATATTCGGATCGATCCTGATCAACAACAGTCAGCCGCACATTCTTTATTTCATAATCCGCTGCCCAGGGCAAAATCAATAACTGGATAACAGGCATCATGAAAATGAGACGTAATATAGAAGGATCGCGAAAGATCTGGCGAAACTCTTTTTGCAACAAAAACTTTAGGGTTCTCATGCGAGTCTGATTTTAAATTTTTTAATAGCGAGGCCCAGAAATACAATCATCATGCCCGTCAACACCAGTGTCTCTTTCCAAATTGCATTAAAGCCGAGGCCTTTTATCATAACAGCTTTTACAATGGAATAATACCATTTTGCGGGAACGATGTTGGAAACCATCCGAAGCGGCAACGGCATATTCTCCACCGGAAACATAAAGCCACTAAGCATAACCGTTGGAAGGAATAAAGCAACAAGCGAAATAAACATCGCCGTTTGCTGTGAACCCGCGCCGGCCGAAATCAGCAGACCGAGCGATAATGAGACGAGTGTAAAAAGAATGCTGACTGAGACAAGCAAAAGCAAACTGCCATTGATTGGCATCTCCAGCACGTAAACGCTCAATAACAAAATACTACTAATGTTCACGATCGACAGGACGAGGTAAGGAACGGCTTTCGCCAGAACGATCAGTATCGGCTTCATTGGAGAAACAAGCATGATTTCCATTGTGCCCATCTCCTTTTCTTTCACAATCGTTATTGCTGTCATCATCGTACAAACAAGCAACAACACCATGGCCATTACGCCGGGAACAAAGTTGAATGCACCTTTCAATTGAGGATTGTACAGCATACGCATTTCCGTTGTAATCGTATATGGCAACTTCCGCTGATCGGTGATCCGTTGCTGATAATCCATGATGATCGCACTCGCATAATTCGTTAGCGTGTTCGCCACATTAGGATCTGAAGCATCTGCAACCAACTGTACTGTTGCTTTATTCAAATGTGCCATGTCTTGCGCAAACTCACCTGGAAATACAACTGCGAGTTTTATATGTCCACTTTTAAATGCGGTTTCAATTTGCTGATAAGATGAGATCGTGCGTTCGACTTCAAAATACCTGCTTGCTTCGAGTTCGGCTATGATAGATTGAGTTGTTGGATCCTTTGAAAAGTCCAGCACCGCGATGCGGGCATTTTTCACTTCATTCGTAAGTGCGAATCCAAAGATGATGATCTGTACGATTGGCATACCCAGGAGAATAAACAGTGTGCGCTTGTCGCGCCAGATATGCAGAAATTCTTTCTTGATAAAAATGAGAAACTGATTCATAAATTCTTTTTAACGGTCTTTTCGAATAACTTACAACAATCCCCATGTTATCCATCATCTCGCCTGGCTTTGCGGGCAAGTTTCAAGAACACTTCATCCATGGAAGCGGTATTATATTCACGGCGCAGTGCAGCAGGGCTATCCAGTGCATCGATCCTGCCGTCGACCATTATACTTACCCGGTTACAGTATTCGGCTTCGTCCATATAATGCGTTGTTACAAATATTGTGATGCCGCTGTCGGCAGCTTCGTAGATCATCTTCCAAAATTCGCGACGAGTTACGGGATCAACACCGCCAGTCGGCTCGTCTAAAAAAACAATCTTAGGTTCATGAAAAATCGCAACAGAGAAGGCCAACTTCTGCTTCCAGCCGAGAGGTAACGACCCAACAAGCTTACCGGCATCTTTTTCAAGATGAAGCTGGTTAAGAATACTTCCTGTTTTCGTTTTGATGAATGAATCGCTGCAACCGTAAATTCCACCGTAAAATCGCATGTTCTCTTTAATGGTGAGATCATCATACAGCGAAAACTTCTGGCTCATATAGCCAATGTTTTTTTTCAGTTCTTCGTTTTGCCTATAAACATCAAAGCCCGCAACCCTCGCCTCTCCCGAAGTTGGAAGTGATAAGCCGCAAAGCATCCGCATCGCCGTCGTTTTGCCCGCACCGTTAGCGCCAAGAAAACCGAAGATCTCACCTTTCGAAACTTCAAACGATATCTCATCGACGGCAGTAAAATCGCCGAATTTTTTTGACAGTTTGTTGACTGATATGATTGCTGAATTCGACATATATTATTTCATTAAGGCCATGAAGCAGTCTTCTATGGTGGGTGTTAGTTCAACTTGTTCAAGATCTAATGGGTGATCCATTTTTAATTTGCTCAATACGGAGGGCAAACGGTCTTCCGCCATTACAGCATTGTGATAGATTCCGGAAGGGTATGCAGACTGCACTTCATTCAAACCCTTCAATTCGTTTAGCAGGTGAAGCATATTGGCAGCACGAAAGCCATAAATCTTTCCGTCAAAGTTTTTTACAATTTCCGCCGGAGTATTGATTGTTAAAACATTTCCATCCTGGAGCAACGCGACTTTATCGCATTGCGCAGCTTCATCCATGTAAGGTGTTGAAACCAGTATGCTGATTCCTTTTGTTTGAAGTGTCTTTAACATCGCCCAAAATTCTTTTCGCGACACTGAATCGACACCTGTTGTTGGTTCGTCGAGAAACAATACCGACGGCCGGTGGATAAGTGCACAACTCAATGCAAGCTTTTGTTTCATTCCACCAGAGAGCTTTCCGGCTTTCCGGTCACGAAACGGTTCGATTTGTACATAGATATCCCGGATCAGATCGTAGTTCTCTTCGATGGATGTGTCAAAGATGGTTGCGAAGAACTCCAGATTTTCCGCCACAGATAAATCGGGATACAGTGAAAACTTGCCTGGCATATACCCTACTCGTTCACGTATCTGTTTAAAATCTTTCACCACGTCAAAACCATCAACAGATGCCGTGCCTTCATCAGCCAGTAATAAAGTTGTCAGTATTCGGAACAGTGAGGTTTTCCCGGAGCCATCGGGACCAATAATTCCAAACAACTCACCCGGCTGAACTTCGAAACTAATTCCCTTCAATGCCTTTACTGCGCTTGCTTTTTTGCCGTAGTTTTTGACGAGGTTGTCTGCTTTAACTGCTAACATGTGATTCGTTTAAAGATGACTGCTTGGATTACTTACTGGCGGAGTCTGAAAAAAGCACTTCACCATACATTCCTATTTTGAGGTAACCATCATTCCTAACATTAACTTTGATAGCATACACAAGATTGGCCCGTTCTTCTTTGGTTTGAATTGTTTTCGGCGTGAACTCCGCTTTGTCGGAGATCCAGGTAATAACGCCTTGGTATTCTTTCGACTTCCCATCTTGCTGATCGATTAAAATTTTTACTGGCTGTTGTAGTTTCAGAGAAGGAAGTTGTTCACCTGTGATGTATGCACGCAAATTCAGTGTTGACAGGTCGGCAATTTTGTACAAGGCCCTCCCAGCCGCTGTTATCTCGCCTGCTTCCGCATATTTTGTTATTACGGTCCCTGAGACAGGATTTACAATTGTTGCACGCTCAACCTGGTCGTCTAATTGCGCGATGCGTTTGCGTAGCGGTTCGCTTTCGCTAAGAATACCACGATTTTGAGAATTGATATTTGATTTCTGTACTGCGATCTGTTGTTGAACAACATTCATTTCCTTTTGAACGATATCGATTTGTGCGTCGATATCATCCAATTGCTTTCGGGTAGCCGCATCTGCTTTGACAAGGTTTTCGACACGCGTTCTTTCGTGTTGAAGATTGGTCAGTCTTGATTGTTGAACTGTTCTTTGTTGTTCGAGCAATCGCACTTGCGGGAATGCATCTAGTGTTTTTTGATTCAACGACTCAATGGTGGCTTCTACCTGCTCTCGTTGGAGCGTGATACCTTTTGCGTCGATCATACCAACAGCGCTATCACCGGCGATGTGTTGGCCTTCTTTAACGTTGAAAGAAACAATTCTGCCGGCAACCTCTGACGAAACAACAACTTCTTCCGCTTCAAACGTACCGGTTGCATCGGCGATGGACTCGTTGTTTTTGCAGGAGCTAAAAACAACTATGAGCAACAATGGATAAAAATACCTGGTCATCTTACTTATTTTTTTAGTGTTATACTTTTAAAATTTCGAATCTATCGTTAGCGCTTGCCTGAAATAATTTGATAATCGAGGCGCGCTTGTAACAACTGCAGTTGATGGGTTATCAATGTCAGTCTCGCCTGATCTTCCGCATTCACTTCCCTCAGGTAATCATTTGCGGTGATGACGCCATTTTCAAGTTGCGCCTTTGCCGCATCTTTCACTGTCACCCGCAATTGAATAATCTCATTATCTGTAGCGAGCAACTGGTTCATCTTAGAAATTTCATTGGCTTCTTTTACCAACTGCGTTTTCGTATTGAGAATGAAGGTTTCTTTTTGCAACGCAACAGATTGGCGATTGACATCAACCAGTTCTTTCTCCTTTTTGTTTGTGTAAAAATTACCGAGCGACCAGTTCAGTCGAACCCCGCCGATATAATACGGATCGAACTCATTTTTGAGGAAGTTCAATCCAGGTCGACCGTAACCACCCTGGAAAAAAACACTCGCTTTGGGAAGTACTTTGGAACGAATAAGCGCCGTTTGTGCACTCAGCAACTTGTCTTGCGCGGAATAGTAGTTGAGCTCTGGTCTCGAAGATAGATCGCTTAGGGTGTCGGTTACCGGTAGGTCAGGAACAACCAGGGTGATATCAGGTGCAATAGATCGATTTAAAAATACAGCCAATGCATCAACGAGGCCGCGACGTCCGGATTGCAGTTCGATCTCGCGTTGGTTTGTTTTTAGCAATTCTGCTTTCAACACACTCACATTCGACCGGAAGGCGACGCCATTTTCTACCTGCGCTTCTACCTTTTTGATCGCACTGTTAAGGTCTTTGCGAATCACTTCCAACTGCCGCTTCTGTTCGTCGAAGAACAAAATCCCGATAAAGAGGGTAGTGATGCGATCCTGCAATTGGTACAATTCAACTTCCAGCCGCTGCTGTTCCATTGCGCCCGTTAGGGTTTGAAGTTGTTGCTGACTGCGAATTGTTCCACCATCATAAATAAGCTGATTAACGTCGGCTACTATTTTGTACTGGTCCTTGCTAAGCGGTTCGACTTTCACTCCGGGAACGGGGATATCGATTTCGGTAACTGCGGATTGGTAGCTAGCCTGGCCGCTGAACGACAATTGCGGCAGGTAACCTTTTGACAGGTTCTGCAGATTCAGTTGCGTCGTTTTCGCGATCAAATCTTTCTGCTTAATTAAGGGATAGTTAGCACGGGCCTGTTGCAAAACATCATTCAGTCGAAGCGGCTCGACAGATTGACTATAGCACAAAACCGGGAACAGGATGAGTCCAAGCCAGTGAAAATGGTTTAACCATTTGGTTAAATAGTGCATAAAAAAAATTTATTTTCTTATTGAATCGATTATGAATTTTGGAACCAGTGTTTTTCTTTCTTCCATGATGGCACGGAATTCTTTTTCGTTGATGCCGATGGTCAGTTGGTACATTGGTCGGGCAACAAAAGGGAAGATGATCATGGCTGTCAGGTTCATAAGTAGTTGTACCGCACTGATCTTTTTGATTGTTCCCTTCTTTACTTCTTTGTCGATCTGTTGCATTAGTTTTTGCGGATGTGGTTTATCGCCGGTCCATATCTTTTTAACGAAATTGTTTGGATCGCGGGTGATTTCATTCAGCACAAACAATGGCAAGAAGGGGTTTAGCATCATGACGGTGATATACTCCTCGGCGAACTTTTCGATCTTCTCGAATAAAGGCAGGTCAGAGTCGAAGATGATATTCAGTTTTGGAAAAAGCAATGTTGCTGCTTCCTGGAAAATCTTCTCAAACAATTGTTCTTTATTCTTGAAGTAATAGTGCAGAAGGGCTTTGTTGATCCCCGCCTCGTCTGCTATGTCCTGCATCCGTGCTCCGGCCATCCCCTTCCCGACAAACACTTTCTTCGCTGCTAACAGGATTCGCTCCTGGGTACTTGCATCTTTATCTTTCTTAACCATGTAGTTTAACCATTTGGTTAAAACAAAAGTACGGCGAAAGGGGATATGAAAACAAGTTTCTTTGTGTGTGAGGTGGAAATTTGGGGGTGGATGGTGGAAAAGGGCGGGCGAAGTGTCTTTTTTTAAAACTGCATAGTAGGGAGAGGTTTGAACAAACAATGCGTCTGAATTGAATATATTAAGCTAAACAACATAAACAAGTTGAACTACATATATTAGTACTATACTCATGTGAGCCAGCGTAACAGATGTGCTCGCCCCGTGCTTCCTCAGTACGGATAGTGTTTCAAATACTCGTCCTTAACAGACGTCAAAGCACTATCTCCGAGTTTCTGATAGCTTTCCCAATCATGACTAAATTTTCCGGTATCAATTGTATACTTCTGGTCCTCAAAGGGAGCTGGAAAAGGAAAACGCTCAATACGTTTACGATCCATACCTAGTCGTAACGACTCAAAATCCGTTTCTCCGACGCTCTTAAAGTTATAAATGAAAAAGTCTGTCAGCATGTAAAAGACAACATTTGAATACTCGTAGGGAGTGATTGACTGATCAATATCATCCGCAACCACGGACAGGAACGCCCACTTTTCGGTCCTATTCACCGTACGAAAGCCTTTTTCAGGAATATAAAGCCGGGTCGCCGTTGCAAAAGGGCTTCTATATAGTATTTTATTCGGACGCGGAATTGGACGGCTGAAAGAAAGTACCATTCGGTAATGATACTTCTCGCTCTGTAAGATCCGCTTTGGTACCAACAGGTTCTCGTTCAGATACAAGAAGACAAATTCGCTCACAGCATGGGATACACGCGGTCGTGTAACCAGGCTTTCCAGATCGAGGCCCGTGATTCGATTTATCTCAAACGACATTCTTCAATGTAGGATTTTTCGCTCGGGCGCCAAAGCGCCTTTGTTCTGCAGGAGTTCAATTTTCCAGTGTCTGATAAGATTCTCATTCAGTTTATACTTCAATATAAAAAAGCTCAAGCCGAGATCTTTCCTGGGAGTTGATGAAAAAGCTAAATGTTGGGAATAATACGATCACGCCTGTTCTATTTTTGTTCTTTGCCCAAAATAC
>JACMLR010000232.1 GCA_014379515.1 Chitinophagaceae bacterium | reverse complement strand
GATGAATCGATTGGCGACGAGAGTCGTTGCGAATATTCCCGTAGCGATTCACCCTTTAATGGCGTAATCCAATCCAGATGCACAATCTCATGCTCGTCGGGTAGTACGATATTTTTAAACACTCTACGATCTGCAGCTAGTCCACTGATAAAATACACCTTCATAGTTCAAAATTACGTTGGATTGCTGCGACGCCCACAATCGTCGAAACTTTATTGCACAACCAACTTCGCTGCCGCACGCTCGTTGTTAAAGATCACCTCTACCGTATAAACTCCTGGCTTTATAACGGTTCGAGAGAATCGAAAATCTATATTGTTCTGGTCAACGGCTTCGGATACTCTTTTCCATACCTCCCGCCCATTTATGTCTACCAGCCGGGCTGCTACTATCCCGTTTATCCGCTCTTCGAACGCAAGTGTAAAACGATCGGTCACGGGATTGGGCATGACTTTCATTCGGAGTGGCGTTGCCTTTTGTTTGCGACGCAACAACAACACGGAAGAATATTTGGGTGACCCAGATAATTCCTTCACTCGTATGCGGTAATAATACAAATGCCGCGAAGCAGATCGATCATCGAAATGATAGGTATTGACAACCCCGCCAGGTTGTGCTCCAACAGTGCCGATTGTTTTATAATCAGAACCATTATCAGACCTGAGTATTTCGTACGAAATTATTTGCTCTTCCTGATCAACTTTCCATGTAAGTGTGGCAGTATCATCGTTCAACCATTTGCCTTCAAAACTAATAAATGTAACAGGCAATGAAGTGCCTGATGCAAGAATGGCCAACTCGTCAAAATTGCCTGGAAGGATACTATTTATTTGTGCCGGATTGAGTTCAAACCAATTCTTTAAAATGGTGAAGTACACGCTCCGAAAATCGAATTGCATTGGGATACTTTCCTGCGGATCGATATTGTTTCCGATTACCGGGTTTGTACCGAGAACAACTGGATTTACTTTTCTTCCAAAGAAAAACATTGGTACTGCGGCACCGTGATCGGTTCCGAAACTTGCATTTGAGCGAATGCGTCTTCCAAACTCGGTGAACGTCATACCAAGCACAAAATCATCGATACCCATCAATAGCAAATCATCCTGGAAACCGTCCATCGCGTTCGAAAGTGCACCAAGTAAGTTTGCCTGCAGCCCCTGTTTCCGATCCGCCAAATCGACCTGGTTACTGTGTGTATCAAAACTATTCGGGTGGTTGACAACATAAACAGGGGTTTTCAGCCCCCCTTTGATTAACCGGGCGACGATCTTCAGCTGGTCCGCCAATAAATTTCCTGAAGGATAGCGATCGCTCAGCGTTGCTGTCGCATTAAATGCATCCCGAATGGCGCCATTGTAAGTGTTGCTTTGTCGTTTGATGTTCCGCATATAAGTCAACTCATCACCATACGGTGTTGGAGGAGCGGGATCGGAAATGCCGTTAACGAGATTATAAAAATAATCAGGATTACTAACGGTCATACACATGTTAAGTGATGGACCCTGCGTCATCAGCGATGCCTGTGATCCAATTTGAATTGCAAGTGGATGCGGCATTGCGGCAGTGGGATATTGGTCGGGATAGCCGGGAAATTCTTCATTCAGGTGACGACCGACCCAACCTGTTGTCAATTGTTCATCCGATGCGGAACCGGTAAACCAAATATCTGTAGCACGGAAATGGGAGAAATTCGGATTTGGATAACTCACACTTTGCGTGATATTCAGGAAGCCATTGGTAAACAGATTTTGCATTGCATGCATAGAAGGATGCAATCCAGTGGCGGGAAAGCCGGGAAGATTAAGAATCGCGGATTCGTTCATCAAAATATTGTCGCGCGCATTTAAAAGATTGGAGTATTGATCCTTTGGGAAAACGGTATTCAATCCATCATTTCCTCCGTTCATCTGGATGATTACGAGTTTCCGTCCATTTTCGACACTACCGAGTGCCTTCAAAAATGGGTTCGACATTTCTGCACGAACGTTTAAGCCATTTAATAACATGGGTGCAGATAACACTGCAGATGATTTCAGAAATTCGCGCCGCTTCATTGGATGTAGGTTAAAGTGTATTGTGCAAAAGCATAGTGCAAGCGAGACCGGGATTCTAGAAAAGCTGATATTCTTCCATCGATGTGATATAATTGATTAACGTATCGAGTCTCGAGCGAACGGTGGCCTCCGCCAGTTCATTCCCCGGTTCTGCGATATGTGCATTCCAGGCGTTGCTCCAATAATAATCTCCAACCTGGTTGCTCAATAAGATTGATTTCATAAAATCGTACTGCTCTTGCGAAACGCCTTGCGGCAACAGGTACAAAATGAAATTGCTCACTACAAGGTTCGGATTTGAAGGCGCAGGGGAAAGTTTGTTGTAAGCGATCGAATCAACCTTGATCGCGAATCCGTCAACATCGACGCCGGGCCGGGTAAGATCATTGAGTGCTTTCAATCTTTTATTGATCGTATCGGACGTAATCCACCAGCGATAATAAACCGGCTCCTGGTAATAGGCCGGCCATCCCGAAACGTTTGGCGGATCGCCTATCCGTTGATTCGCGGCATCACATCGATCTTTAAAATAACGCCAATGGGTATACTTACGTTTTAGAGGTGAATTTGCTAACTGAATATTAAACTCACGAAGTAAAGACACATAAAGATCGACCGGGCTTTTGATCATACACCCGCGATTGACGGCATCAAAAAAATGTTCGCTACCAATCAAAGCTTTCAACACTGGAGTGACATCAAAATTATTGGCGCGAAAAATAGCTGCAAGTGGCTCGATAACATTTGCCTCCGTTGCACTATCGATTTTATAATACACAAACCATTTATAGAGTTCGCGACAAATATATTTTGAGCACTCATTGGTTTGAAGAATCATTTCAATGAGTTCATCTGTTTCTTCCATTCCGTTTTGCCCGCTCTGTCCTTCTATCTGCTGATTATTATAAAATGCGGAAAATTGTTTATTAGCACGATCGTGATCCCGTTGATCAAAATAGGAAGTGTAACGACCATCCGTCTCGGCCGTCCTTCTCCATCCGGTGAGTACCCGGGCCGCCTCACGAACATCATCTTCCGTATATGCGCTACCCGGTCCTTTGCCGACCATATAGAGCTCCTGGAGTTCGCGTGCATAGTTTTCGTCAGGTGCCTCTTTACTATTATAATGTCCATTTAGAAAAAATAACATGGTGGGATCAATCGTCACCGCCTTGACCATGTCGCGAAAATTTCCGGCCGCGTGGGTTCGAATCGTATAGTAGTATTTCCAGATTGCTTTGGCTTGCCTGTGATCTTCTTCAAGAACTCCAAAATGATTCACCCAAAAAAGATTCAACCGTTCCATGATGTGAAGAGGCTGGTTGATCAATTGCCCAAACCACCAGGGAACAAATGAATACATGACACGCCAGAATTCGAGCGTTCCGATATCCGGATGGGTTTGCCAGTTTGATGGTGGAATATGATCCACCCAGTTCGCACCAAAGGGACAACCTTCGGTGTCAACAAATTGATTCGGATTATTGAAATCGATGGAATAATTGTTGACCGGTCGGTCTGCGGGCATCGGTGGGTTATCGATCAGGAGATCGATCGCCTGTGCAACCGATAAAGACTTTAAAGTTTCGACATGTTGTTTGGATGCGCCGAATGTTGTGCGGCGAAGAAGGTGCAGTATCACTGGTTCCGACCAGGGACCCGAATATGGACTAAGCCCGCTAAATGTTCTTGCTTCGGACGCAGGTTGATCGCTGCTGAGCTTTTCGCCGTCGGACTTCGGTGGATTGGTGGGGATTCGCAACCAATCTCGCCGGGTCAATACATTTCCCATAAAAAGTTAGTTTGTAAAATTGAACCGTCAGTTTGGTCCGTCAAAGGAGTTGGAGGAGTATGGGTGTTTTGCAAAAACCATGCTAACAGCCCCAAAATTTCCACGGAAATAGTGATCGCCGCGGGAAACTTAGTAAACGGTAAGAGAATTCGATTGCCCGGCAGAAGGGCATTTGATTTTTTGCGTACTGTCCGATCAACGGCGGATACTCGTATCCAAAACTTTACCTTTACACCGAATTTTAATTTATGGATATTAAGAATAACATTCTCGAGACGATAGGCAACACTCCGCTCATCCGGTTAAATAAGGTAACAAAAGATTTTCCCTGTGTCGTGGCCGCTAAAGTTGATTATTTCAACCCGGGCAACAGTATTAAAGACCGGATGGCATTGAAGATGATCGAGGTAGCAGAAAAGGAAGGAAAGCTAAAACCCGGCGGAACGATTATCGAAGGCACCAGTGGCAATACCGGGATGGGTCTTGCCCTGGCAGCATGTGTGAAAGGATATAAATGCATTTTCGTTACTACTGATAAGCAATCGAAAGAAAAGGCAGACATTTTAAAGGCAGTTGGTGCTGAAGTGATCGTATGCCCGACAAACGTTCTTCCGGAAGATCCAAAAAGTTATTACAGTGTGGCAAAACGCCTGGCAAAAGAAGTTCCGAATTCTTTTCATTGTAATCAATACGACAACCTTGCAAACCGATTGGCACATTATGAAAGCACAGGCCCGGAGATCTGGGAGCAGACCGGCGGAAAGATTACTCACCTTGTTTGTACCGCCGGAACAGGTGGAACAATAACGGGAGCTGCCATGTTTCTGAAGGAAAAAAACCCAGATATAAAAATTTGGGCGATAGATGTTTACGGATCCCTATTGACAAAATACTTCAAGACTGGTGAAATCGATATGAACGAGGTTCATCCTTATATTAGTGAAGGGTTCGGAGAAGATTTTGTACCCCAAAACTATGACATGAAAGTGATCGATCATTTCGAACAGGTAACAGATAAGGACGGAGCTGTTATGGCGAGGAAGCTCGCGAAAGAAGAAGGACTTTTTTGCGGTTATAGTGCCGGCAGGTGCTTACAGGGTTTGATGCAATTGAAAAGCAAATTGAAAAAGGATGACTTGGTTGTTTGCATTTTTCACGATCATGGAAGCAGGTACGTCGGGAAGATTTATAATGATCAATGGATGATTGAACGCGGCTTTATTGACGTGAAGACATTCAAGGATATT
>JACMLR010000231.1 GCA_014379515.1 Chitinophagaceae bacterium | reverse complement strand
TCCGCGGAATCCAGATTATCATGTGAGTAACGAATGCACAATTGGTGTGATGTAGTTTTTGCTGTTCCAGGTGGAGAGTGCGAAAATGAAAGGGCACTTCTTACAAACGGGTAAACATGGTGGCTGGAAGGAGGGGGAGGGAGGAGCCAGGGAGGGCCCGTACGGGGAAATGAAATTGAAAAGATTTTTTAGGCCCGTCGAAAGCTGCTTTACTACATTTCTTTTGTTTCGAAGAGGTGTTTTTCTTTTCGTGAAATTGTTTTTTTCCCTTGAGTTGATACGCGCAATGGTGTTCCTTTACCTGGCGTGGAACGCCCATACAACAATGCTGCAATAAGAAAAATATACGAACAACCAGCTTACATCTATCACCAAAAAAAAGAGGCTGTCTCATCTATTGGAGACAGCCTCTTCTATAGTTAAAACTTATAGCCAAAGGAAACTCCGCCGTAATATGGGACGAATCCAAAGCTGCCAAAAATAGGTGTGATAAATGCGCGGAATGTGAATCCGGCTGTTTGTGGTTGATAGCGATAACCGAAATTAAGGTGACCAAATGTTGAAGTAAATGTTCCGTCATCATCGGTAAAATCGCCCGATACGAAGATTGGCGTGATGCCCGCACCTACTTCAAAATAGTTTTTAGTTTCTTTTCCGATCAGGTAGTTCAATCCAACCGGGATAAATACTACACCAGAACCATCGATACTAAATCCACCGAAGCCGATTCTGCCACCCAAACCATTTTCACGTGGTCCAAATCTGGTGTCGAAATTCAATGATGCCAAACCTGGTCCACCCAATTCAAAATACATTGACTTGGCTGCTTTTTGCGCTGATACAGTGTTAATTACGAAGATTGCTAAAATAAGGGTGTAACATTTTTTCATGACATTCGTTTAAGGTTAGACAAAGAAAGAAAATAATCGCTGCACTCGCAATTCTTAAATAACATTTACTTCTCTTTCTAGCGTGACATTGAACTTTGTACGCACAGATTGTACAATCTGTGTGCTTAAGTCAAACACTTCAGTTCCCGTTGCATTTCCATAATTAACTAAAACGAGTGCCTGCTTGGGGTAACATCCAACATCCCCCACCCTGTATCCTTTCCACGAAATGTCTTCAGCTGGTCCGCATTGCTCAATCAACCAACCCGCCGCAAGTTTCACCGTCCCGTCAGGGTTATCAAAGCCGACGATTCCCGGATATTGTTTTTTTAATTTTTCAAATAAAGTTCTTTTGACTAATGGATTTTTGAAAAAACTTCCCGCATTACCTATCAATTTAGGATCGGGAAGTTTCGAAGACCGAATATTAATGATCGCCTCGGCAATAGCTTTGATAGAAAGATCGGTTACCCGCATACGTTCGAGCTCTTGCGTAATTGCGCCATAATTGGTATGAAAAATTGGACGCTTTCTTAACCGAAACGTTACATTCAAAATGACGAACTGATCCTTATACTTATTTTTGAAGATGCTGTCACGATATCCAAACGCACAATCCATTAATGTGAATGTTTGGATTTTTTTTTCTTTTAGATGCAACGCTTCCAGGTCCCAAAACAAGTCCTTCACTTCAACACCATAAGCGCCGATATTTTGCATTGGTGACGCCCCAACATTACCAGGAATCAGTGATAGATTTTCAAGACCTGCCCACCCTTTCGAAGTACAATATGAAACGAATTCGTGCCAATTTTCGCCAGCACCCGCCCGGACGTAAACAAAATCCTTGTCTTCGTGCAGCTCTTCAATTCCTTTGATATCATTTTTTAAAACAAAAGAATCCAGGTTTTTTGTCAATAGCATATTGCTCCCGCCACCGAGAATCAACACTCCCGATTTTCCAATATTGCCTGAATTTAATAATTCAATTAGCTCATCGGTGTTCTGAAATGCAGCAAACTGTCTGCAGGCCACATTGACCCCAAAAGTATTATAAGGGCGCAGTGAAATATTTTGTTGAATTTGCATGCTCACAAGTATAAAAGTAAGAATTATGAATGAGTCAACTGCCGTTGTGATTGGCGCAACTGGAATGATCGGCAGCGAAGTCGTGAAACTGTTACTGGATGATTCCAGGTACAATAAGATTCGGGTGATCGTTCGCTCATGGAAAGGACCCCAGCATCCAAAACTGGAAGTTCTGATTGGCGCATTCGATAACCTTCCTGTTCTCAAACAACAATTAGGAGACGGCGAAGCAATCTTCTGTTGTATGGGAACAACTCAGAAACAAGTGAAGGGTGATAAAAAACTTTATCGCCACATCGATCTCGAAATCCCACTGGCCATTGCGGAACAAGGAGTCAATAAAGGGTTTCAACAATTTTTACTGATATCTGCAATTGGCGCAAATAAAAATGCCGGCAATTTTTATCTCGCATTGAAAGGGGAAGTTGAACAACTTGTCAAACAACTTTCATTTGACACAATTCATATTTTTCAGCCATCTATGCTTATTGGAAATCGGAAAGAGAAAAGATTTGGAGAAATAATTGCCAAACATTTAATGACCTTTTTCTCGTTCACAATGGCGGGGAAACTCAGTCGATTCAAAGCTATCCAGGCAACATCAGTTGCACATGCCATGGTTAACGCTGCAGCGGATAAAAGCGTTGGAATTTTTACCTATCAGTATAATGAAATTGTCCATCTAGCTGCAAAGCGATTGCGCTAACGTTTAAACCGAATCTACATCTTTCGTGACGACGACGCTTCGAAACCGTTTGTCGGTTTGCATCATTGCAATTTGCTCATTAATCAGTTGCTTGCAGTCGTTCAGTATCTTCGGTTCTTTCGGCAGCTTCAGTGAGATTTCCATCAGGAATTGATTTCGAACCCTGTTAACAACAGGTTCAGCGGGTCCAGCCAGGTAATTGCCGAAACCTGGCTTTAAGGCTTGCGCAAAAACATGCGCTGCGGCTTCGGACACTTCCCGAATCTTGTGTTTGAATGTCAGCAAAACAAATCTCGTAAACGGTGGATAGTTAAATTGACGACGTCCCTCAATCTCGAATTCAAAAAATGCACGATAATCGTGCTGTACTACAAAGTTGAGTACAGGATGTTTTGTATTTGCAACCTGGATTAATACAATCCCTCGTTCATCTTTTCTTCCCGCGCGGCCACTCACCTGTTCCATCAATTGAAAAGCGCGTTCATTCACCCGGAAATCAGCGAAACTTAGCAAACTATCGGCATCGAGTATCCCAACAAGACTGACATTCTCGAAATCCAATCCCTTCACGACCATCTGCGTTCCAACCAGGATATCTATACGGTGTTGTTCGAACAACTGGATAAGATTATCGTGCGCCTGTTTGCCGCGCACACTATCAATGTCCATGCGCGCAATCTTCAACTTTGGGAATAACTCTTCTAGTTTCTCTTCAATTTTTTCTGTTCCAAAATTGTGTTGTAAGAAACTTGAACTGCCACAAGCCAGGCATGTAATTGCTGGCGGGTAAACCGTAGCGCAATAATGACAATGCAACTTATTCGTATTCTTATGAAAATTCAAACTAACATCACAATAGCGGCAGTGAGGTATCCAGCCACACGCAGAACAGATCTGGTAGGGTGAATACCCGCGGCGATTCTGAAATAAAATAACCTGTTTATTCTTTTCAATTGCCTGCTCAATCGCGTTTTGCATGTCAGTTGTAATGATGACTTTATTTTTCTCTTTACTGAGCTGCTTTCGCGTGTCGACGATATGTATCTGCGGAAGTTGTATGCCACCGAATCGTTCGTCAATCTCTACCAATCCATATTTCCCACGCTTTGCATTGAAATAACTTTCAACGGAAGGAGTTGCACTGCCAAGCAGAACACGTGCATTTGATAAGGAGGCGTAATAAATGGCGGAATCGCGGGCATGATATCGCGGTGACGGGTCCTGTTGCTTGAAAGATGGATCATGTTCTTCATCGACGACAATCAAGCCAAGATCAGTAAAGGGAAGGAAAAGACCCGATCGCGCAGCGAGAACGATTTTCAGTTCACCGCTCTTAACCTTGTTCCATATTTCGATTCGTTCGTTCTGGTTAAACTTGCTATGATAGATACCGATATATCCGCCAAAATGTTTTTGCAATCGTCGGATGATTTGTGAGGTCAATGCAATTTCCGGGAGAAGATATAATATTTGCTTCCCGAGTTTGAGATATTGCTCGATCAGTTTGATATAAACTAACGTCTTCCCACTCGATGTAACACCATGTAACAAACAAACAGCTTTTTGCGACAGCTCATGCACCACAGCATCGAATGCCATTTGCTGAAGAACCGAAAGATCAAAGTCGATCTTTATATCGCGCGGAAGATAACGAATGCGATCTACGGCACGTTTCTCCAGCAGTAAAACTTTCTTGTCAACCAATCCTTTCAATTGCGCATCGCTTGAATTGCTTTTTTTAAGCAAGGCTGATTTTGTAACCTCGCCTTCAGTTTTCACCAGGTGGAGATAACTTAGCAACAATTCAAGTTGTCGCGGCGCGCGTC
>JACMLR010000230.1 GCA_014379515.1 Chitinophagaceae bacterium | reverse complement strand
TAAGGTCCATTTTTTCATAAAAAGTAAACAAGTTCGGAGTATACCTCTCACATTTGCACCCATCGCACATTTTCACATTTTCCTCATGCCCTACCAATAACTGAATTCCACTTTAAACTGAAACCTCGTTCCGGCTTGAGGTCCGCTTGTGAATAGTGCATCCCCCGCTTTTAAAGTCGGTTGGTTTTGTGCATTATAGGTGTAGGTATAATCAACGTCGTAATTTGCTCCCATCCCACTACGAATAACTTTGCGCGGATTATTTTTCTGCAGCTTCACACGCGGCAGCAACACCATGTCGTCATCAACAGGATGAATAAGTGTGCGGGAATCAGCAGTTACTTTTGAATCATAATCCAGGTACCGATCGATCAGGATCAACTCCGGATGCCGGCCAGCAATTTCAAAACGATGGTCTTTCATTTCAAATAAATTGCCATCATCCCGATAAGCAAAGGTGAGTGTTCGGCTCGCCTGGAATCCTGCAGCTAACTTAACCTCCCATTCGATTGATATCAACTGTCCATTTACGTTATAATCCAAAAAACATCGCTTGAAAATTTCACCCGCTTCATTTACGTATTTGATGAGTTCTACTTTGTCCCCGGCATATTCATAAACAAGTTTGTCTTTTGCAGGGCCGACAGTATTTTTTACCTCTCGAATAAGACCATCATCATACGAAATCAAGTATTGCTTCAGACCAGACGCAAAGGAAAACTGGGTTACGAAGCCATCGTTGCTATATACGAAATGGTAGAAGGGCGAAGGCAGGTTTTCCCACACGACTGACTTCAGGCGAACTTCAAATTTATCTGTCTGTCCATCCGGTTCATAATGATCATCTTTTTCACAGGAAACACAAAACAGAAATAAAATAACTATTGCGGCTTTATACTTTGCTAACATATTGACTCTTCTTTTCATAAAAATGCATAATAAGATTGATTGAATAATGTGGTTTTTGAATGAATTGGCAGTTACACCGTATCAACTGGCTTGACATTGCCCGAAAGCTAATCGTTGCAGCGTGGTATTTTGACTTTGTTAAAGTCGGCACAACACATCCTCATAAACTAAACTCCTGTTGCTAAAATGATTCTATGAAACAAACAATAGATTATGAAAGCAATCATCTTTACACTTATTACTGCAACTGTTTTGTTTACATCGTGCCGGGTCTCTAATGTTAAGCAGCCGGAGTATCGCGACATTCGCGATGTTAAGCTCGTGGAACTCGGAGTACTTCAGTCCACGGCAGGAGTTGATCTGATTTATTATAATCCAAACAATTTCGGCGTTGAAGTAACAAGCGCTCGTGGCGATGTATATCTTGATAATATGTTTCTCGGTCGATTCGACCTGGCCGAAGTTGTTCACGTCGGAAAACGAAGCGAATTTTTGATTCCGGCGCTCTTAAAACTGGACATGATCGGTCTTGTAAAAAATCAGCGCGACATCATCAAAAAGAAAGAAGCATTGGTCCGTATTGAAGGAGTTGCTCAAATTCGCAAGGCAGGTTTCACCCGCGAAATTCCAATTCGCCATGAGAGTATTCAAAATATTGATCGGCTACGAAGTGTAGTGATTAGATAAAATACCAGTACAGAAGTCAGAGAACAGCAGGTAGCAATGCGGGATGTTTTCTGACTTCTTCTTTGTCACTAAGTCGAACGCAAAGTTCTCTTCACGCTGTTGCTTTCTCTTAGTTCCCTTTATCTTTACTGATGCGCTTAACCATTATCAGTTTTCTTTTTTGTTTTCTCACGACGATCATTTATGCCCAATCAACCTCTCCGTATTTCCCCTCTGCGGAGAAATGGGAAATGCGCAGACCCGAGCGAGTCGGATTCGATACCGCACTATTAAATGAAGCCATTCGCTATTCTCAAAAAATGGAATCGCGAAACAGTCGGAGTATGGAAGAAAACCATTTCAAATCATTTGGTAAAGAACCGCATGGCGAACCTATTGGCCCATTCAAAGATCGTGGAGCTCTTACAGGACTAATTATTCATAAGGGTTACATCATTGCTGAATGGGGAGAGCCGGGAAGAATTGATATGACCCATAGCGTCACCAAAAGTTTTCTTTCCACCCTGGTCGGCCTTGCGATACAGGACAAGCGAATCAGCTCGGTGCATGATACCGTGTCCAAATATATCACGACTGTACAATGGATCGACAGTTCTGTGATACCTGCGCAAACAAGAACGATTCAACCATTTGCGGGTCCGCACAACGAAACGATTACATGGGAATCGATGCTGCGGCAGTCCAGTGATTGGGAAGGCACCTTATTTTCAAAACCTGATTGGGCAGATCGCCCGGATCGCGATTCAACAAAATGGCTTAATCGTAAACGAAACGCGCCGGGCGCCGTGTTCGAATACAATGACGTTCGCGTGAACGCGATGGCGCTCGCTGCGACAGTTCTTTTTAAAAACTCGTTGCCTGATGTGTTCCGTGAACGAATAATGAATCCCATCGGAGCCTCATCTACCTGGAAATGGCATGGGTATAAAACTTCCTGGATCATACTTGGGAAGAGGAAAGTCGAGGTTGTTAGTGGTGGCGGGCATTGGGGTGGTGGAATGTTTATCAACGCCTACGATATGGCAAGATTTGGATTGCTCACTTTGAACGATGGGAAATGGAAGAATAAACAATTGATACCGAAAAATTGGATTGCGGCATCAGCAACACCCGGACCAGCGAATATCGGTTATGGTTACATGAATTATTTTTTAAACACCGATCAAAAATATATTCCATTGGCCCCGAAAACTGCGTTTGTTCATGTAGGTAATGGAACGAATGTCGTTTATGTCGATAAAGAAAATGATCTGGTCATTGTTCTTCGTTGGATCGAAAACGGATCTGTTGATGAAGTAGTTGGAATGGTGTTGGCGGCAATAAAAAAGAATACAGAATTCAGGTGACAGGAGACAGAATAAATACAGGCGCAAGTATTGCATAATTAAATACACAGCCAGGTAGTAGCGGGATGTCCACTTGGTTGTCAACCCTTGTCAATCGCGATTACGCCGCTGCCGGGGCTGTTGATAGACGGCTTGCTTAAAG
>JACMLR010000229.1 GCA_014379515.1 Chitinophagaceae bacterium | reverse complement strand
CGCGTCACCGTGTGGTTCGGGCCCCTTGAAAACATATTTCGCCCTTACAGGGCTGCAATCATCTCTATTTGTTTTCGATGGGCTGTCGCCCATCGCTATTATATTTTGTCCTTTCAGGACTTAAGGCAAGTGCACGATCACGGCAGTTCAACAAAATCAATGTAATCCGCACACAAGAATTCGCACATTAGCAATTTGCAATTCGCACATTAAGTTCGTGCATTTCGCACGCAGAGCTGCCACCCATTTCGCACATTACTACTCGTATTTCGTTTCCCAAAATCCCGTACAATCCAGCGTTCGCTTTTGCTGGTGACTTTCGATAGCAAGCTCGATCAATCTTACGACGTTGAAACCATGTTCCGGTTTTTCAACTAAAGGAACTCCGCGGAGAATGGTATTAGCAAGGTTGCGATAAAAAATCCCGAAGTCGCCCTTTTCCGAAGGAACTCTTCGCTTCACTTCCTTCCCATCGATAGTTGTATTTAATAGTCCATACGACTCTGGCGGTTCAAGCCCCCATGTGGGATCTGTTGGCATTTTACCCGCCCGTGCATCCGGGTCCTGCGGATCATCACCATATTTAATGAATGATCCTTCAGTTCCATGGATCATGAATCTTGGACCCTGTTCCCTGACGAGCATTCCTGCTTTCATGATGGCTTTCGTAAATCCATAATCCAGTCGGATATCAAAATAGTCATCGGCTTGCGTTCCGGGTCGTTGTTTCCGAATGTCGGCTGTTATTGATTTGGGCAAACCAAAAAGTGTAAAGACCTGGTCGATCAGGTGCGCACCGAGATCATAAAGAATCCCACTACCGCCAACCGGCGTTTCTTTCCAACTATTTTTCAGTTCGGGTCGAAAGCGATTGAATTGGGATTCAAATTCGAAGATATCACCAAGTACTTTTTCGTCGACGATTTTTCGAATCGTGCTGTTATCGCTCGCATATCGGCGATTTTGATAAACGCTTAATACTTTCTGTGTTTGAGAAGAAAGCGCAATCAATTCCGCCGCTTCCTTACTTGTTACGGTCATCGGCTTATCTACCACTACATGCTTGCCCGCATTGAGTGCTTGTTTCGCGAACGGAAAATGCGTTTCGTTCGGCGTAGTTACAACGATCAGGTCGATGCTATTATCGGCTAACAGTTCGTCAACACTTCTTGCAATTTGTACGGACGGATATTTTTCGACGGATTCGTTTGTTTTTCGCTCAACAACGCGCGCTAATTCATATTCACTGTTTGTAGCAATAAATGGCGCATGAAAACATCGGCCGCCGAGGCCATAACCAATTAAACCGGTTCGGATAATCTTGTTCATAGTCGCGCGGGTAATTTTGTTTGAATATGGAATAGAAGGAGATTCATTTCGTATGAATCATTAATATTTCAGTAAAATTAAAAATACACATAAATTGAACGACTGAATTCAACCGATATCTTTTATGCGTTTATTCAAATTGTTGTTAATCTTCCTGTTTACGGCCAACGTCGTTATCGCGCAAAAGGATTCGGGCTTCATCAGTTCCTTCGATGGCGTGAAAATCTATTACGAATCGGAAGGAACAGGATATCCCGTTGTACTTGTGCACGGCTTCATTAATAATAGTAGTACCTGGAAGAGAACTCAGTTGTATACTGATCTTTTGAAGAAAGGTCATCGAGTTATATTGATGGATATGCGAGGAAACGGAAAATCAGATAAGCCACATATTGCAGCATCCTACCAAAACGACGCAGAAGCAAAAGACATCATGTTGTTGCTGGATAAACTTGCAATCAAAGAATATTCAGTAGTTGGTTATTCACGAGGCAGTATTATTACAGCGCGCTTATTACTATTGGATAAACGTATCAACAAAGCGGTATTGGGTGGAATGGGCGATGGGTTCACTGATCCGGAATGGCCTCGGCGAAAACTGTTTTATCGCGCATTAAGCGGGGAAGTTATCCCGGAGCTAGAAGGGATGGTCAAGTATGTGAAAGGGGCAGGCGTCGATCAGCAAGCACTTGCTTTGCTGCAAAAGGAACAACCATCTACTGTTCCAACAGAATTAGCAACCATCAAAAAGCCAGTGCTGATCATTTCCGGCGACAATGATACGGATAACGGTTCACCACAAACGCTTTCGAAAATGATTTCTAATTCAATATTTAAACAGGTGCCGGGCGATCATAATACTACATTAAGAACGCCGGCATTCAGCGAAGCCGTTATTGAATTTATCAACGCATTGAAATAAACTATTTATGGAACAAGAATTAAGAAGCCGGGGTTGGTTTGGAAAGAAAGGAAAGGACGGGTTTATTTATCGTGCCTGGATGAAAAATCAGGGGATTCCCGATTTTGAGTTTCAGGGCCGACCAGTCATTGGCATTTGTAATACCTGGAGTGAATTAACTCCCTGTAACGCGCATTTTCGCGAGTTAGCAGAAAGCGTAAAGCGAGGAATTTTGCAGGCAGGTGGATTCCCAGTTGAATTTCCTGTTATGTCGCTCGGGGAAACGCTTATCAAGCCTACGGCTATGCTATACCGTAACCTGGTGAGCATGGATGTTGAAGAATCAATTCGTGCTAATCCAGTCGATGGCGTAGTTCTTCTTTGTGGCTGTGATAAAACAACTCCTGCCCTTGTAATGGGCGCGTGCAGTGTAAATATTCCGTCCATCGTTGTCTCAGGTGGTCCGATGCTCACTGGTCATTATAAAGGAAAACAAATCGGAACCAGTGATGTTTGGAGATTTAATGATGCCGTTCGAACAGGCGAAATGACAGAAGAACAACTGGCTGAAGCAGAAGCGAGCATGTGCAGAAGTCGCGGACATTGCGCTGTAATGGGCACTGCATCTTCGATGGCTTGCATGGTGGAAGCATTAGGGTTGACATTACCCGGCAACGCGGCTATCCCTGCAGCCGATTCAAGAAGAAAGGTACTTGCGCAATACAGCGGTTTGAGGATAGTGGAGATGGTGAAAGAAAATTTACGTCCATCCGATGTACTAACGCGGGCAGCATTTGAAAACGCGATCATGGTTAATGCCGCGATCGGTGGCTCTTCAAACTTCGTGATTCATTTGCTCGCCATTGCTGGTCGTATCGGTGTAGATCTCACATTGCAGGATTTTGATACGCACTCGACCCATATTCCTTTGCTTGCAAACATTCAACCATCCGGAAAATATTTCATGGAAGATCTGTATTATGCCGGCGGACTACCTGCTGTAATGAAAGAGCTTCTCGGTCATCTCAACAAAGATGCATTCACGGTTACCGGTAAAACAGTGTTTGATAATGTTTCAGATGCTGAATGTTATAACCGTGAAATTGTCGCATCAACAGATCAACCAATCAACCCGGTATCTGGAATTATTGTTTTAAATGGAAACCTTTGCGAGTCGGGTGCCGTGGTAAAACCATCTGCGGCAAGTTCACACCTGATGAAGCATTCAGGCAAAGCAGTAGTGTTTGAAGATATTGAAGATTACAAAGCGCGTATCGATGCACCGGATCTCGAAGTCGATGAATCGAGTATTCTTGTATTGAAGAATGTTGGACCGATGGGATATCCGGGTATGCCGGAAGTCGGGAACATGGCGCTTCCTCGAAAGTTATTAGCAAAAGGTGTTACGGATATGGTTCGAATTTCTGACGGCCGGATGAGCGGCACCGGTTTCGGTACCGTTATCCTACACGCTTCTCCCGAAGCGGCTGCCGGTGGTAATTTTGCGGTTGTACAAAGTGGTGATACAATTTCGTTGGATGTTCTTAATCGTAGCCTCGTCCTTCATGTAACTGATGAAGAACTTGCAAACAGAAAACTTTCCTGGAAATCAAAAGCGGCTGATCCGGGCCGTGGTTATGTTAGTTTATACGTCAGGCATGTTGAGCAATCACATTTAGGTGCCGATCTTGACTTTTTAAAAGGGATGTCGGGCAGTACTGTAACCCGGGATTCACATTAACCAACTATTCATCCAGAAAACTTTTTGATGCGTGTTTCGTTTTGGGTCGCACTCGGCCTTCTATTCACAGGACTAATCATTCTCACGCTACCCGATAGTGATTCGCAGGTATTTCAAATCAATGCGAACCATGGTCCGGGCCTGTCCGACATGGTTGGCATTACTATTATTCTGGTCACCTGGTTGTGGATGATGATTAAAATTATCGAGCGACGCAAACTCGTTCTCCTGACACTTGGAAAGGTCTTAATAGCCGCCTTGTTGATCAGCATCGCAGTTGGTGCCTTCATGATAACCTGGGGACTTGTTCACACAAAAGACAATTTGCTTCTTGCCGGCATCAGCATCTCCGTCGTCGCTTACTTCATATTAATTATCCCGGCCTTCCGAACGGTTCCTGAACAGTAGTTAGTTTGCTACCCGAATACGGGGATAGATTTTTGTATAATGAACATGCATTTTTGCGGCTTAATGCCCAGTATGTTTGACGTCTTATATCAATATCTCGCAGCGCGAATGGAATTAACGCAGCAACAACTCGAGTTTATTGAAACACTTTTAATCCCGAAGACGCTTCGTAAAGGTGAAATTCTGATTCGCGAAGGCGAAGTATGCCGCTTTGGAACATTTGTAACGCAAGGCTGTTTGCGTAGTTATGTGGTTGATGATAAAGGAAAAGAACATGTGGTGCAATTTGCCCCGGAAACATGGTGGCTGACTGATCTCCAAAGCCTCGCGACCGGGGAGCCGACCTTGTATTTTATTGATGCCATCGAAGATTCAGAAATCATTCTGCTGAAGGCCGAGGCACACGGAAAATTAATGAAAACTATCCCGGGATTTGCAAATGCTTTCCAAAGCGGTCAGCACAAACACGTCGCTGCAAAAGACAAACGTATCATTGCATCGCTCGTTGCAACAGCGGAAGAGCGGTTTCAAAATTTTCTTGATAAATATCCATCTATTGCGCAGCGGGTTCCTCAACACATGCTTGCATCCTATCTCGGGGTGACACCCGAAACCATCAGCCGTATT
>JACMLR010000228.1 GCA_014379515.1 Chitinophagaceae bacterium | reverse complement strand
GTTTTTCCAGGTTGCACAGGAAGAACAAAAGATTCGCAAAGACCCTGCAGCACGCGTAACAGATGTATTGAAAAAAGTATTTGCAAAATAAACGTCAACAGATAAATTTATTTATGCCGCGTTTTAACGCGGCATTTTTTTTAGATTGATCCGAGTACATTTGTTTCTCGGAAATGCTAAACAGAACAATCCAGCTTTATCGTAGTGCGTACAAAGGTTTATCACCAGAAACGTGGTGGCTCTCGCTGATTATGTTGATCAATCGAAGCGGCACGATGGTGATTCCATTTCTTACTATTTATCTTACCAGTCCTGCAATGGGCTATAGTATTGGTGAGGCTGGAATTGTTATGGGACTCTTCGGGTTAGGTGCTGTAATCGGTGCACATATCAGTGGGAAATTAACCGATCGAATAGGTTTCTTTCCCATCCAGGTTGTTACCCTTGCCGGTGGTGGAGTGCTATTCATCGTGCTGGGACAAATGAATTCATATCCACTCATCTGTTTGTTTACTTTCTTGTTGAGTTTTGTTAATGAAGCCTTTCGGCCTGCCAACTCAACTGCCATCGCTTTTTATAGCAGTGTAGGCAATCGCACACGATCTTATGCACTGAATCGACTGGCCATCAATCTTGGTTGGGCAGCTGGAAATGCAGTAGGAGGATTTATCGCATCGTACGATTACAAATTGTTGTTTTGGTTTGATGGGATCACCAATATTCTTGCCGCCATCTTTATGTGGATCTTTCTGTCCCCGAAAAATAATGGGAAAACGGCACACAAATCGGTTGTTGCAGCAGGTGGAATCGCTGCTTCCAAGGACAAAATCTATGTCTGGTTTACGTTATTGGTTACACTCTTTGCGATCTGTTTCTTTCAACTATTCACAAATCTTCCGGCCTATTATCGAAATGAGCTCCACTTTTCCGAAAGATTCATTGGCTTAATTGGTGCAGTTAATGGATTAATGATTGCAGTCATGGAAATGGTGATCATCTTCAAGCTTGAAGGCAGGCGAAGTAGTACTTATTATATTACTCGTGGGGTGATGCTTTGTGCGCTTGCCTATTTGATCCCTGCACTTTTCAACGTAGGACATGGCGCGGCTATAAGCATGATTGTATTGATGACGATCGGTGAGATTTTTTCAATGCCATTCATGAATTCATTTTGGATCTCCCGAAGTTCGGCACATAACCGTGGTGAGTATGCAGCGATGTATACTATTGCATGGGCTTCTGCGCAAACGATTGGACCTGTTGCCGGCGCCATGCTCGCGCAATACCACGGTTATAATTTATTGTGGTGGGCCGTTGGTGGCTTGCTCATTATTTGTACAATCGGCTTTGCTCATTTGAACAACCATCTAAAGAAACATTGACGAAAAGTGTCGGAGCCTGTTCTTTCATTATTTTTGATTGGATGCATTCGGAAAAACATATCATGTTCAAGAATCGACTCACGAAAGTGCATCGCCACCTTTCGAAGATCGCGCGAAGGCAGGACATTAGTTGTTACCGCCTGTACGATCGCGATTTGCCAGAATTTCCGTTAACGATCGAATTGTATGAGAATCGGGTTTACCTCGCAGAATACCGAAGTAAGCACCATCTTAGTGAAGAGGAGTATGAGCAATGGCTGGAAGGATGCATTCTTGTGATCATAGAAGTGCTTCAAACATCCACTGAAAATATATACCTGAAGGAACGCAAACGAAAAGAGGGGAGACTGGATCAGTATCAACGCGTATCTCAAGAAAAAGAATTCTTCGTTGTTAAAGAAGGTGGACTAAACTTTAAAGTAAATCTTTCTGATTATCTCGATACCGGCCTTTTCCTTGATCACCGGATCACGCGTCAAATGCTCCGGGAACAATCAGCAGGAATGAAGGTGCTCAACCTTTTTTGTTATACAGCTTCGTTTTCAGTTTATGCTGCAAGTGGCGGCGCAACCGAAATCGTTTCAGTGGATCTGTCCAACACCTATCTCCAATGGGCACAGGAAAATTTTCAGTTGAATAACTATGAGTCTCCCACTTTTACTTTTGTTAAAGCAGATGTGAAGCAATACCTCTCAACTCTTCCAGCAGGCTACTTCGATCTTGTTGTTATGGATCCGCCGACATTTAGTAACAGCAAAATGATGAAAGATTTTCTGGACATTCAACGAGATCATGTTGAATTGCTGAACGAAGTCATCCGCGCAACTAAAACTGGCGGAAAAATCTACTTCAGTACAAACTCAAGAAAGTTTGTACTCGATTCCGACGCCGTGAATGCTGTTAGTATTAAGGATATAACAAATAGCACCACGCCATTTGATTTTCAGGGCAAATTGCTTAGATGGTGCTATTTGATTCAATGCTGATGCAGTGAATTTTGCCGTCCAATAGAATTTAAATCTCTTATCTTAACTGACCTCTTACCAGTCCAGCCGCTTTGATTTTCGAATGCGCATTCACGTACATCGGATCATTCTTAATCATAGTATAAATAGAATCGAGCACGGGGATCACTCTCACAACACCGAACTCATCAATATTATTTGCAAGAAACAATCTAACCGGCCCATTTACTCCTGCGCCACCGCGATGGATATGCGCGACCCGAATGGAATCGCCCGCTTCGATTCCTGTAACAGAGATCTTGGAATACAAAATTTTGTCTGAGGTAAGCCTGAGTATTGCTAAACCTGTTGCCGCAGTCGTTCCTGCAGGCACTTCGTTGGCTCCGCTTAATGGAATGTCCATTGCCAGCTCTACAGTTTTGTCTAACTGAGCACGGGCAATCCCGCTTCCAACCTGGTTAGAATGTACATTAAAATAAACCGGCTGATTCAGCAAGGTATCGATCTGACCCTGCCTGAGATTGGCGACCGTACCAGTTGCCGCAGCACCAATAAATGTTGGTTTAAGGTCAATAAAAACCGGACCGCTGTTTCCTGCATCCGCAAAATGGATATGTGCCATCGATAGTGCATCAGTTGGCGCAAGATTGTGTATGTGAAAGTCGTATTTGAGCGAATTGTCAGAGAGCAGTTCAAGTGTTAATTCGCCTTCTTCCGTGCGGCCCGCTGGAGCAGGGACTTCATTTTTCGCTGAGATAATTACATTATCCCATCGTTTGACTGAAGTTGGCAACACACCGTCATCATGTTTGCAACCAGGAAATGTAGCGGCGGCCGCAGAGCAAAGCAAGAATATTCCGAAACCTGAAAGGAGTTTCATGGCAATTGTTTTTTATGAAGAAATAGATGGAGTCTATCTTTATACGTCGTTTATTCCGGGTAGGTTGCCAAAAAAAAGCGAAGAGCATCGCCCTTCGCTTTTTGAAAATCTTTTAAACGATATTATCGCACCATGTTATCCAGGGGAATATCACGTTTAAGCATGTCGTTCCGATTTGCCATTTCCCATGCTGTATAAAAAACCAAATGGGCTCTTTTCGTCATTTGGACATAATCGATTTTGTCAGGCGTATCACTTGGACGATGATAGTCGGCGTGCGTTCCGTTGAAGTAAAAAATGATCGGAACTCCTTTACGGGCGAAATTGTAATGGTCACTTCTAAAATAAATTCTTTCAGTATCCTGCGGATCATTGTACTTATAATCAAGCTCAAGTTTTGTGTACTTTTTATTGATCATTTCGCTGATCGGTTTCAGATCGGAACTCAATTTATCGTCACCAACGATGTAAACGTAATTCGTTGAATCCCCTTTCGTTCTTTTGGGATCGATGCGACCAATCATATCAATATTCAAATTCAC
>JACMLR010000227.1 GCA_014379515.1 Chitinophagaceae bacterium | reverse complement strand
GATTTTAAAATTATTGGTTTTGAGAACAATCCATCGTTTGCGAAGATGCTGTACATGCCGGTCAACTGTTCGAGTGTTGCGCCACATCCGCCAAGAATCATTGATAAACCTAATTTCTTTTGATCTTTTCTCACCTGCGTGAAATCACAATCAGAAAGCGTTTGAACAAATTTATCCTTCCCAAAACTTCGAAGCGATTTAACCGCAGGAATATTGAGTGAGTGCTCCAATGCATATTCCATCGAAACGTATCCGTTGAATTGCCGGTCGTAGTTTTCTGGGGAATAACCATCATAACTGATAGCAACGTCGCTGATGATTGATTTCGGCGTAAGGTAGCCAGCATCGATACAAAGCCCGTATAGCAAAGGTTTTAGTGTGCTTCCTGGTTGGCGAATTGCAGCAGCACCATTCACCTGCCCGCCATCGGTGGTATCAAAAAAGTTAGCAGATCCAACATAGGTGATGATGTTCCCGGTTTTGTTATCGATGACGATTACTGATGCATTTCGGATGTTTTGTAATCGCAACGTACGAACATAATCTTCTGTAAGTTTTTCAACCTTAACCTGTGTATTGAGGTCAATAGTTGTCTGGATGATATCACTGCCTGTTCTCTTTAGTTTGTAGGCGAGATGTGGGACAAGCCTCGGAACGGTATTTCGTTTTACGTCGAGTGGTTCGCTCAGTGCATCAGCGATCTCGCGTTCTGTAAATAGTTCTTCCGCTGCAAACTTTTTCAGCCATCGATTTCGCTCGTTGATGATTGTATCATTTGTTGAACCGAGTACAAGAGAAGAAGGGCGGTTGGGAATGATTGAAAGCGCGGTGATCTCGGCCAGGGAAAGATGATCGGGATCTTTTTTAAAGTACAGGAGTGACGCGGACTTGACACCTTCGATATTTCCGCCATAAGGAACAAGATTGAGGTATAACTGTAATATTTCGTCCTTTGAATATTTCCATTCAAGTTGACACGCACGAAACATCTCGACAATTTTGTTGAGGTAGGTTCGCCGTTTCGGTTCCAGTGCACGCGCAACCTGCATTGTAATGGTGCTTGCACCCGAGGTCCTTTTACCCCGCCAGGTATTTTTAAGAAATGCACGACCCATTGCCAGCGGATTGATCCCGGGGTGCGAATAGAAGTATTTATCCTCCTTGGCGACAATTGTTTTCTTCAGCGAAGGCGAGATTTCGGCGAGTGTTGTTTTCATTCGCCATTTCTCATCAGATGTAAGAAAGGCGTGGATGACTTCGCCTTTATTGTCCTCGATGATGGTAGAGTATTCGATTTTATCTGGAACGGGAAATATATAATTCAGAACGGTAAACAGCAGCGCCATTGACACAAGAAAAAGAAAAAATCTTTTTGTCCATTTAAGTAAGGAAAGTTTGAAAGAGGTTCGCGTCCATTTCATTTTGAAAAGAAATTCTACATTGAGTTGCTGCTAAGCTCAAACATTTTTACAGTTCTTACGAACGTAAAAAGAATAAATAATACTATTAACAAATTCTTATTTTAAAAACTTTGCAAATCGATTTGCTTCTACTGTATCTTTCCTTTACAATCGTCTCACAGTATGGGCTCGTCGAGTCTGCCTCCTTAGCTCTCCAAATCAACGGACTTCTCCACAAGAAAGCTGAACATTACAATTTCTTTCATTTTCGTATTTTACCGTCAATTCAACCTAAAACCAAATATGCGTAATCAATCGTTCGTGTTAACAACCCTGGTGGTTGTTATTTTTTTAAGTGCCTGTAGCCGTGATACCGT
>JACMLR010000226.1 GCA_014379515.1 Chitinophagaceae bacterium | reverse complement strand
TTGCACTTCCGGGGAAACGAAGCAGGCATAATAGTTCCTACTGGCAAGGCTTGCATTACCTGGGATTGGGACCATCGGCCCATTCATTCAATGGAAACTCCCGCCAATGGAACATCGCCAACAACGCATTATATATACAGGGAATGAAAGAAGGAAACCTGCAACGAGAATCAGAAACGCTGACAACTGTTCAGCAACTGAATGAGTACATTATGACATCACTTCGAACGATGGAAGGGCTCAATCTTTGCACAATAGAAACGAGATTCGGTGAAGCGTCAAGAAGCCGTCTTGAAAACGAAGCAAGTGGTTACCTTGAAAAAGCGCTAATGAAAAAAGTGGACGATTGCCTGGTACTTACAAGAGAAGGAAGGTTGTTTGCAGACGGAATTGCAGCGGATCTATTCGATGAATAGTTATTAATTCTCTTTGTGGCCGCGATGGCGAAGATATTTGATCAGCTCACCAACAGAAAGGATTCCGATGATTACGAGGATCGCTAGAGGGCCATATGTTTGATAGCTTACGGGCACATTTAAAATTACACTTTTTTAGACAAGAACGTCTTCTATCTGTTTAAATCCGTGGGAAGGTTTAACGTTTTCCCATAATATTCTATAAACGGTTCCCGCAATAGGTAGTTGGTAGCCGATTTCATTACAAATCTGGAACAGGCTTCTGCTTGCATTATATCCTTCCGCGACCATATTCATTTCCAGTTGCGCGCTTTTAACAGAATATCCTTTCCCAATCATATTGCCAAAGGTTCTGTTCCGGCTATATAATGAGTAACAGGTAACTAAGAGATCACCAAGATAAACGGAGGCAGCATAGTTCGGACTTTTCCGATGGTCTTCATTCTCGTGAACGCCGACCTCAATGTGTTGAATGCCAACCTTGCGTAGAAAGCCCGCCATTTCATCCGCGCAATTTGCGATCAATACGCTTTGAAAATTATCGCCATAGTCGAGGCCGTGCGCAATGCCGGCACCGAGTGCGTAAACGTTTTTCAGAACAGCTGCATATTGAACGCCATATACGTCGATGTTAGTGATTGTATTGAGGCAACTCGTACCAAAATAGGACGCGATTTCGTCGGTTGAGGTTACATCCGTCCCTGAGAAGGTGAGATAGGATAGTTTCTCCGCTGCTACTTCTTCAGCATGGCAAGGGCCCATAACGGTAAAGTAATTTTCTAACGGTAATGCATAGTGCTTTAAAAGATAGTCGTTCAATAACAAATTCTCTAACGGCATAATACCTTTGATCGCTGATAATACTTTTTTTCCGTTGAATGCGTCCGGCGCTAGCGGCGCAAGTGTATCGATTGTATATGCTGATGGTACTGCCATTAATAAGCTATCTGATTTTTCAAACACCTGGTTGATATCGGTAGAGAGATCCAGCAGCTTCGTGTCAAAATAAACAGAACTGAGATAGGACGGGTTATGATGCCTGTCGCGAAGATGAGTAGCCATTGCTTCACTCCGGACAAGCCAGTTAACCGAATGACCATTGTCGTTAAGTAACTTCACAAGTGCGGTTGCCCAGCTGCCGCTGCCAATAATTCCCCATTGCATGATGAATCACTTTAACGCCAAAAATAAGCAAATGCGTTTCGTACAATCATAAAAAAAACCGGGCTGATGACCCGGTTCAATTTAGCTGGCTTTTCAAATTATTTTTTCTTGACTTCGAATAGTTGATCTTTTGGAACTACCATCACTTTCATTCCGTCTTTAAGAGTTTTGCTGATCACATTGTATGGTGAAGCAATAACCTCATCTCCTTCTTTAATTCCGGAAGTAATTTCAATATTATTGATATCCTGGATATCTGTTTTTACATTCACTTTTTTCACTGTACCACCGGGTTGTAAAATAAAAACAACCTCATCCATATCATCTGCAAGCGCTGATTTATCTGAAACCTGCAAACCTTCTTCAGCAGGTACATCTTTCTTCTGCCCTGCTGGATTATCGCTTCCTTTTTCGCGTGTCGTTACCGCATTGATTGGAACGGAAATTACATTTGCTTTTCTTTTTGTTTGAATATCGGCACTTGCATTCATCCCCGGACGGAATGGAAATTTGATACCGCTTTCAAGCAAATCAGAATAAGAACTCTGCAATAACCTGATATGTACTTTGAAATTGGTAACGTCATTCGTTGCTGTTGACGCTGCTTGAGCAGATGAGGTGCTGCTACTTGCTATCTTCGTGACGATTCCTTTGAACTTGCGATTGTTATAGGCATCAACTTCAACAAGTGCGCTATCGCCCATTTTTACTTTTGGAATATCATTTTCACCAACATCAACCCGAACTTCAATAATACTCATGTCGGCAATGCGCATTATCTCTGTACCAGCCATCATTGAGTTACCTACCACACGCTCGCCCTTTTTCACGTTCAATAAAGAAACAACACCATCCATTGGTGCCACAACTGCTGTACGCCCAAGATCTTTGTTTGCTTTTGATAGATTAGCCGTTGCACTTTGAACACCTGCTTGTCCGCGGCGAATACCCTGTAAAGCTGCATTATAGTTTGCCCTTGCTGATTGCAATGCATTTTCAGCTTGCTCGAATTCTGATCTTGAAATCACTTTATCATCCAGCAATTTTTTCTGGCGATCGAATGTACGTTGAGCGAGCTCTTGAGCAGACTTTAAACTTTCGAGCATGGCCTTGCTATTTTCAACAGTTGCCAATTCCTGGCTTACTACTGCATTTGCCTGGTCACGCTGCGTTGTATATATATCAGCATAGATACGAGCAAGTATAGCACCGCGCTTCACGCTATCACCTTCTTCAACTTCGAGCATGGTGATTTCGCCGGAAATGTCTGGGCTTACTTTGACTTCAATTTCAGGGTAGATTTTTCCACTGGCATTTACGGTTTCTATGATGGTGCGTCGGCTCGCTTTTTCAGTGGCAACTTTCAATCCTTCTTCTTTACCGATAACGCCGGCGGCCTTCAATCCGACCAGGCCAACAATCAGTAATATTACGATGCCAAGGATCCATTTAAGTGTTTTGCTCATAAGTCTGTTATTATAACTTGAGAAATTTTAGTTTATCGGGTTAGTCGAGTTTGATGCCCTGGCCTTTATAAAATTCAAGCAGCTTCAGTCGGAAAACATAATCGACATGTGCTAAGACCAATTCAAACTTTGCACGAGTGAGATTATTTTGGCTGGTCACAAAATCAATTGTCGACAATAATCCCAAATCATATCGTTTTTGAGCGAAGTTGTAAACCTTCTCCGCTGTTTCAACGGATTTCTTTCCTGCATTAAATTTCTGAACTGCAGTGGATGCATCTGTCCATGACCGGTAGATATCCTGTTTAAGTGTTCTTTCACTGAGTTCTTTTTGCAGTTGCATGTTTTGAACCGTCAATTTGTTTCGCTGCCAGTTAAAACGGCCGCGACCATTATTGAAAATCGGCACATTAATATTAACGCCGATTTGTTGCCGGAAGTTATCGCTGAACTGAAGTCCAAAGGGATCGCGATAGGTGGATATCACGTTGTTGAATGTCGGTGTCAACAAAGAATAAGAATTATTATTGATCACCACCTTTGCGGTAGTCGTATCAAAATTTCCAGTAGGAATTTGTGAAAAAACCGGAATTCTGTTGTTCGCATAGTTTGTTCCAACTCCGGCAAATAGAGTAATTATCGGATACATCTGTGCCTTGGAAGCTTCCGTCAATTTCTCGGCAGCCTGAATACGAAGA
>JACMLR010000225.1 GCA_014379515.1 Chitinophagaceae bacterium | reverse complement strand
GTGAAATACAGGCTGTCTCATATTATATGTTCTATATTCTATATTCTACATTCTTATTTCAACTATTTCCCCTCGCTAAATCTCTCCCCCACTTTCGTCCAATTCACCACATTCCAAAAAGCGGCGAGATAGTCTGCACGTTTGTTCTGATATTTCAGATAGTAGGCATGTTCCCAAACGTCGACGCCGAGTAATGGAGTTCCTTTCGATTCTGCAACGTCCATCAAAGGATTGTCCTGGTTTGGAGTAGAGCTTACTTCCAACTTACCATTTTTTGAAATCAGCCATGCCCAGCCACTACCGAATCGCGTCATACCTGCCTGTGCAAATTTTTCTTTGAACGCATCGAAACTTCCAAAAGCAGCATCAATTGCTTTTGCGAGTTCGCCAGATGGATTGCCGCCTGAATCTTTTGCGAGGCTTTCCCAAAAAAATGTATGGTTCCAGTGACCGCCACCATTATTCCTGACTGCGGGTGAAATAGTCCCTGCGGCTGCAACTAACTCTTCAATACTTTTATTTTCATTCTCTGTTCCTGCAACGGCTTTGTTCAAATTATCGACATATGCCTGGTGATGTTTGCCATGATGGATCTGCATTGTCTGTGTATCGATATGGGGCTCCAAAGCATCGTGTGAATATGGAAGAGGCGCTAATGTAAATGCCATAAAAAACTTTTTGTGTTTGAAATTCGATTTCGAAATGAGTATCAAATTTACAGCCACTTCACTGATTCGCCAATAAAGCATTTCCGGAATGCGGAATTGATTTTGTAGTATCTTACTACCTCTTTTTTCAATCTGTATTCAACAATTACAGCTATGTCTAACAGACCAACTCAAGGTAATTCAAGACGAAAGTTTCTCGGAAAGATGGCGAAGGGTATGGTGGCTTCAGGTATTTTGCCAATGTTGCCTGCTGGCTCTAATGCCGGGATTAACGAAGAATTGATGGATGACCGACTTCCGGAAAAGTTTGAAGCTAACGATCAAATCCAAATCGCGTTAATTGGCGCCGGCGGAATGGGCAATGCAGATGCTGATACGGCAATCACTATTCCCGGAGTCAAGCTTGTCGCTGCATGTGATTTATACGATCCACGGATGGAGGATGCGAAGAAAAAGTATGGCACATCGATTTTTACCTCTCGTGATTACAAGGAGATTCTTGCCAGGAAGGACATCGATGCGGTTATCATTGCAACGCCTGATCACTGGCATAAGGATATTTCTGTCGCGGCGCTCCAAAGCGGTAAATCAGTGTACGTAGAAAAACCAATGGTTCAACATATCAATGAAGGAGCCGCGGTGGTTGATGCCCAGAAAAAATCTAAAAAGGTATTGCAAGTAGGTAGCCAGGGATTAAGTTCGCTCGGTAACGAAAAAGCCAAAGCATTGTACGAATCGGGTGCCATTGGCCAACTCAATTATGTAGAAGGTTTTTGGGCACGTAATACACCAGGCGGCGCATGGCAATACAATCTCCCTGCTGACGCATCCCCCGCAAATGTTGATTGGACAACCTTCTTAAAAGACAAACCAGCAGTACCGTTTGATCCAAAAAGATTTTTCCGCTGGCGTTGTTTCAAAGATTACGGAACAGGTGTTGGTGGCGATCTTTTTGTGCACTTGCTTTCAAGTCTTCATTATATAATTAGTTCGAATGGACCGGAAAGAATCATGTCAACCGGCGGATTGAGGTATTGGAAAGACGGCCGGGATGTACCGGACGTATTATTAGGTATGTTCGATTATCCCGCGGCGGAGAAACATCCTGCTTTCAACTTATCTCTTCGGGTGAACTTCGTTGATAGTACGCGTGATGGTTCTTATTTCAGATTAGTCGGCAATGAAGGATATATGATTGTCGATTGGGAAAAAGTTACCCTCTATCGAAATTTTTCTTATCCTCCCGATAATTATGCGCAAGTCTTGAAAGAAAAACAATACGCCCCTGATTACGATCGAAAGAAAATGCCGGAGCCTGATATGACTGTTTTTACTGTCCAAAATGGCTATAAGGGTGCCCATTATGATCATTTTTATAATTGGGCGCGCGCCATTCGTGGCGGGAAGCCAGTTGTTGAAGATGCGTTATTCGGATATCGCGCCGCAGCCCCGGCCATTCTTTGCAACGACAGCTATTTCCAGGGGAAGGCGATCAAATGGGATCCAAACAAATTGCAATTAATCAGTTAAAATCATTCATATGAAAAGGATAGCATTATTTTTATTTGGAACTGCCCTTGTTGGGTTGCTTGTTGCATTTGTACCAACCAAAGTTGAGGACAATGTGCTTTCTGCAAAAGAAAAAAAGGCCGGCTGGACTTTACTGTTCGATGGTAAAAGTTTGAACGGATGGAAAAGTTTTAAAGGCCGTCAGCAAGATGGATGGACTGTTGCAAACGGGGAACTTTATTGTAAGTCTGAGGAAGTACCAAAGCGTTCTGACCTTATTACAAGTGAGATGTACGATAACTATGAGCTTGACTTCGATTGGAAAATCTCTGCCCAACATAATAGCGGCGTTGTTTATAGATGTACAGAAGACAATGGCGCCACGTACGAATCAGGTCCGGAATTTCAATTGATCGATGATCTCGGTTACCCGGGTAAGTTATCTGACAAACAATTAAGCGGCGCAAACTACGATATGCATGCGCCGACGTTGAAAGTTGTAAAGCCGGCAGGTGAGTTTAATAATAGCAAGATCATTGTCAACAAAGCTCATGTTGAGCATTGGCTGAATGGAGTGAAAGTTGTTGAATATGAATTATGGTCACCAGAATGGGAAGCAACGAAAGCGATTAGCAAATGGAAAGATGTTAAACCATATGGCATGTCAAAGACGGGCTACATCGCATTACAGGACCATGGCGGTGGTATAGCGTTTAAGAATGTGAAGCTGCGGAAACTTTGAAGAAAATGTGCGAATTGCTAATTTGCGAATGTGCGAATTCCTTTGCGCGGAGTTGCTCTACATTTATAATGCTTCTTCGCCAATAAAATTTAGCGGCATTTTGTTATTTCAATCTTTCCGATTTAAGGCATT
>JACMLR010000224.1 GCA_014379515.1 Chitinophagaceae bacterium | reverse complement strand
TGTGCGAAATATGCGAAATGCAGATTACCGGCGAGAGGCGTATTTGAATAGTAGTCAAAATCTAGAAAGGTGCCAAATACTTAAACCGAAGTGAAACGATCGGTTGAAACACTTCAACCTATCACGTCATACTATTTGACTCCAGTCGTCCGTCTACATTTCGCACATTTGCATATTTCGCACATTTGCTCATTCGCGCATGCTTCAAAAGTTTTCACAAAAACTCTATCACCCTCTTCACCACCTTATTTTCCTTATAAAGTTTTTGATGCCCCAGGCCGTTCGTGATTTCGAAACTGATATTTGGATGATTGTCGTCTTTTACTTTTAATGCGTCGCCAATCGGTGTGAGTTGATCGAGTTCGTCATGAATCCAAAGAATAGTTGCGTCGATTCCATTCATTGCCCGGCGAATAGAAAAGTGGGAGGGATGAACGCCGCTTTTTTGAACGATCACATTATCGAATGCGACCCGCACATTGTCGTTCAGATCGAGAAATTTAAAAAATGAATTAATCGCGGTTGTGGTTTCCGTTGCCGGCGCCAGAAAAACAGCTTTCGTCGATTCGTCATGTGGAATTGATTCCAACAAATGAGCCAATGCGAGTCCTCCAAACGAATGAGCCATGAATCGATCGATTGGTCCGAAATCTTCGACAACCTTTCGCAGCATTTCAATGTACATTGGAAGAGTGATTTGTTTTCCTTCAGATGCGCCATGACCCGGAGCGTCAAATGCAAGTACTTCGTAACCTTTCTTTATGAACGGACTTATATACCGGTCGAAGCTATTGGCTGAAGATTCAAATCCGTGAATGATTAAAAGTTTGTGTGGTTGAGACGAATTGAAGCGATATCCTCGAATGACAGTACTGTGTAATTTGATTTGAATTTTTTCGGCACTGTCAAATATCGGTGGTCGCTTACGCTTTGAGCGCCTGTAAGGCGTGCAGAAGATCTCGAAAGCTTTCTCTGCAGCTTTTCGTTTTGACACAACGGCTGTAATATTAAGGCGTGCTCTCAAATAATTTACTGCTAACTTTTGTGCTAATTTCATCGCTGCAAATTTACACCATGGAGATCGTATTGTTAGGTACTGGCAACACAGCAACGATACTTGGTCGGCTTTTTACCGACGCTGGCCATCGAATAGCCCAGGTTTATGGCCGGACACCCCGCAATGCTGATGACCTCGCGGCACAATTAAATACAGTTGCCATCTCTGATCCTGCTCAGCTCAACTCCAATGCAGACGTTTATATTATCGCCATTTCTGATAATGGAATTGAAAACCTAGTACCACTATTTCATTGGAATAATCGGACAGTCCTGCACACGGCGGGTTCTGTGTCGATGAATGTATTGAAACCCTATACAAAAAATTATGGCATCATCTATCCATTACAAAGTCTCCGGAAAGAAAATACAACACCCCAGGTAATTCCTTTGCTGGTTGATGCCAATACGAATGAGAACTTAACGCTTATAACGGACCTGGCAAATTCGATATCGTCGCATGTACAACGGGCAACAGATCAGGAACGGTCACAGTATCACCTTGCAGCGGTGTTTGCAAATAATTTTGCGAATCACTTCTTTACATTGGTGCAAGACTACTGTACCAAAATGGGGCTTGATTTTGCTTTTGTCCTTCCTGTGATTCAGCAGTTGACTGAGAAACTTATATCTATCCCCGCAAGTCAATTGCAAACTGGACCAGCCATCCGCAACGACAGCCAGACCATCGCCCGGCATTTAGAAATGCTTCAACAGCACCCTCCAATGGCTGACTTGTACAAAATGATTACAGAAAGCATACAGCAACACTACCGGCTCTAAACGACTTTATTTTTCTTGCTTTGCTTGTTGAGATAACGTTCTTCAATAATATCGATGTGGTGATTCAAATGACCTGCACTAATGAATCCAAACCCAACTGTGCTTACTGCTACATTGTTCGACGTACCTGTTCTTTGCAATTGTTCATCTGATAGCGATTCAAAAAATAATGCATTTGCTTCGCGCAGCAGTAGAAATTCCTGGATCATGACCTTCCATTTACGGTCGCCCACAGAAGTGCTCGCAGCCCAGTTGTTTTCATCAAATCCCGGTTGTGGCGATGGATCGTTTCTGCTGAACCAAACTGCTCTGAAAGCAAAAACACGCTCCGCATCGATTATATGTTGAAGTAGTTGTTTGATTGTCCATTTACCTTCTGCATATGCATAGTCAATTTTTTTCTTCGGGAGATCTGCAACAAGTTTTTTGAAACGTTTGGTGCTTTCTGTTAATGCCTTCGGTAGTTCGTCAGCACCGGCTTTATTTAAATATGTTAGATAAGGTTCAGGAACGCTGACTTGGTTGCGTGAAATCATATTTCTGTTTCGAGCTAAAGTAAAACAAAAGCCGCCCCGAATGATTGAGGCGGCTAAAATTTAATATAAAAAGAAAAGTATTATCCTTTTTTATTCGAAAGTGTTGGCTTAGGTGATTTCTTTTTTTCGGGAACTCCAGCAGGCTGCATACTTGCTGCAATTTTTGCAGCTTCATAGGTATTGATAATTCCACCTGTGCGGCTGATTTCTGAAAGATCAACCAGTTCGGCGGAACCTGGCTTTTTCACTTTAACTGCAGGAGCTTGCGCAGATTTTTCGATGCACTCTTTTACCTGCTCAGGAGTTAGATATGGAAAATATGAAAGAAGAAACGCAGCTGTACCGGCCACAACAGGGGAGGCCATACTTGTTCCATCAAGACTGCGATAGACATTGCCACCCGGAAACGTTGCATAGATATTAGCACCGGGTGCAAACACATCAACTCCATCTTTACCGTAATTTGAAAAATAGGCTGTAACTCCATCATCCTTTTGTGCGCCGCTACCGTTTGCGCCAACTGTTACCCAGTTTGAAGCTTTCGTTCCTGTTTTTGCAAACACAGGATTCGGGAAATTATCTGAACTGTCAACATTCTTGTGGTCGTTGCCTGCTGCATGAACAAGTAACACACCTTTTGATGCTGCATATTGAACCGCTTCGTCAACCCATTTCTTTTGTGGGGAAAAGCTTTTACCGAAACTCATGTTGATTACTTTCGCACCATTGTCTGCCGCATAGCGAATCGCAAGTGCAATATCTTTATCATGCTCATCACCATCTGGAACGGCTCGCAACATCATTATACGCACATTGTCTGCAATGCCGTCCATGCCCTTGCCGTTTTTACGGACAGCTGCAATGATTCCGGAAACGTGCGTGCCATGTTCAGCAGCGTCAAGGCTTACCATTACATTATTGTTTCCGTAATTGATATCCTTTATGTCATTTTCATTATCACCGGTTACGCTTGTACGATAGTCGACGGGAGCTTTGTCACGTTGTTCTGCTTTCTTCGCTTCGTTTTTTGCAAAGTCTTCAAAACCATCAATAAAATCTTTGTTGGAAATATCCATCATGTTATTTCCCTTGAAAAGGGAAAGCAAATAATTTCGCGCAATTCTTTCTGTTTGCGTAGTCGGTTCGAATTTCTCAATGTCATTTCCAGTGTATTCTTCCTTACCCATCGCCTTGCAAAGAACCGTATCCTGTCTTTTAGCAATCTTGATAGCCTGGGTTAATTCAAAAAGGTCAACTGTTTCTTCGCCCACACCGATCACATTATTGCGAGCGTTGACCCACATTTTATATTCCTCTTTATCTTCTACGCTCAACTGTGTCGTATCTGTTTTTCTTCCCTGGTATTTTGTTTTGAGGGAATGATAGATTCGCGCGGCCTCATATGAATCTTTCTCAACGTTGCGGCCGTCTTTATTACCCAGGAAATTCCAACCATAGATATCATCTACATATCCGTTTTTATCATCATCGATTCCATTGCCAGCAATCTCTCCCGGATTTTTCCAGATGATTTCTTTTAAGTCTTCGTGAAGTGTGTCAATTCCAGAATCGATTACAGCAACAAGAACTGTTTTGCCTTTTAATTTTTTTGATTGGATGAAATCATAAGCTTTATTGAGGCTGATTCCATAATGCCCATCTTTTTCTTTGTCAAGTAAATGCCATCCTTTCGGCACTTCGACATTTTTGGGCCTGGCAGTAGATTGTGCACTGACATTCTGTAAACCCGAAATAACACATAGGGCGCAAATACTAGCACGGATGAAGTTGGTCATGTGTGGAACTGTTTAGTTATAGATGCCGGACTGAGCTCTTTTCGTTGCAGTCGGGCGATGCGTTACTTTATTTAATTATTCATTAACAACGTGGCAAAGAGTCAAATATATCAAAAACGAGGCCACCTGCGCATACTAATACACGGGTGGCCGTCGATTGTTTATTCAATGTTCTTAATCTCTATGTAATTCGATTTCGACCCGGCGGTTCTTCGCCTTGCCATCGTCCGTATTGTTGTCTCCAACCGGTTTTTCATCACCATAACCTTCTGACGTCAATCTCAATGCGTTGATACCTTGTTTGATGAGGTATGCCCGAACAGCTTCAGCTCTTTTTTTCGATAGCGCGCGATTGTATTCGGGTTTACCTGCGTTATCTGTATGACCGGTAATTGTTACCTGTAAAATCTGGTCGGCTTTGAGGATCTCAGCAACCTGGTTCAAGGCCGTGAACGAAGACGGGATAATCCGATCGCTGTTTTTGGCAAAAAATACCTGGCTCGCGGCATACTTCACTTTCTCTACAATTTCTTTTTTGATTGCAGGACAGCCGTCGTTATCCGCCACGCCCATCTCGGTCGGGCATTTGTCCACCTTATCATTTAATCCATCGCCATCACTATCCGGTATCGGGCATCCATTGAATTCAACCGTTCCGGCTTTATCCGGACAACTATCAGCTTCGTCATTAATTCCATCTCCATCCTTATCTGGTGCAGGGCAACCTAAATATTTTGATGTGCCCGCAATCGTCGGGCATTTATCTTCTTCATCATTCAATCCATCTTTATCAGTATCTGGCACCGGACATCCACCGAAACGCGCAACACCGGAAATCTCCGCGCACTTATCGACAGCATCCGCGACCCCATCATTGTCTTTATCAGGACATCCGCCGGTGGCAAGTGTGCCTGCAACATCCGGGCAAGCATCGTCTTTATCGACGATACCATCTTTGTCTTTGTCGCGAGGTCTTTTCTCAACCGGCTTATTCAACCAAAATGCCAACGATGCTCCGATAACTTTATGTTTAAAGCTGCCTTCGTAATCTGCAGTATAAAAATCGGTAAGACCCTGGCTATAAAAACCTGTGATCATTACACCACCGAATTCGAATCCAGCTCGTGCATTAACCCCAACGTCGACTGTTTTAGCTTTATTGACATCCTTCCCAACTTCAAGTGTTGTTTCTTCTTTTGTGTATTTATTATTCGAATAAGCGCGAAGCTCGGTCGTCGATTTTCCTTTAAAGAAAAATCCGAGATATGGGCCTGCACTTACAATGAAATTGCTTTTTTTACCCAGCGGTAGTTTATAGGTAAGGTTAATGGGAATATCGATATAGTTCGTCAGTAAGTTGCTTTTGAATGTAAGCGTATCCGTTGCAGCCGCTACCGTTGTGTCATTCGATTGAGCATACTTGCGGCCCTTCGCCATAAAAATCACAGCAGGTTGCAGGTACCACCGACTGCTCGCACCTAAAGGAACCTCGGCAAGGAAGCCGACGTGGATGCCTGTGCGACTGGTGTAATTCGGCTTCACCAAGGTATCCCAACCCGGCAGGCTGTTTGTTTCAGTAACAGACGCTGAATGGCCGCCTCCAATTAATGAAACGCGCAACTGGCTATGTGACAGCACGCTGAGGGTCAGTGCAAAAAGAGAGAAGTATAGTTTTTTCATAAAAGATCAGTCTTAGACTCTTAATACTAACGCTTTGGAACCCAATTATATTTTAAATCAATGGTCCGCACAGGAATTTACCCGCTGAGTGTAAGAACATCCACCTATGGGGGAGAGCGAGAGCGGAGAGTGAGAGCGGGGGAAAGTTTGGAGTTTGGAGAATGGAGTGCGAAGGTCATCAACGCTCTCCTTTCGCTTGTACTTCGCTCTCCGCTCTCGCTCTCGCGCTCACTCTTACTCTCCGCTTTCCATTCATAACTTAACTTAGCAACTACTTACACTGTCTGATGTTTAGAAAATTCATACTGCTCGCACTTGCCTCTTGTTTTTGTACTGTGATTGTTGCTCAGAAAAAGAATTCCACCTATCAACTTAAGATCAGCAAGGCTGCAAGCCCCATTGTGGTCGACGGTCTGATGATTGAAGACGCCTGGAATCGCGCGGAAATGGCGACCAATTTTTTTATGGTTTTGCCGATGGATACAAGTTTTGCAAAAGTGAATACAGAAGTTAGGATGACCTATGATAATGAAAATCTTTACCTCGTTGCTGTTTGTTTTCATACACCGGGTCAACGCTACATGGTGGAATCGTTGAAACGTGATTTCAGTTTTGGAAAGAACGATAATTTTCTGTTGTTCATGGATCCGTTTGATGATCAAACAAATGGTTTTTCATTTGGTGCAAGTGCCGCGGGTGCTCAATGGGATGGAACAATGTATGAAGGTGGAAAAGTTGATTTGAGTTGGGATAATAAGTGGAGCTCGGTTGTAAAAAATTATTCCGATCGCTGGATATTTGAAGCTGCCATTCCATTTAAGTCAATCCGGTATAAACAGGGGATAAAAGAATG
>JACMLR010000223.1 GCA_014379515.1 Chitinophagaceae bacterium | reverse complement strand
TGCGATAGTGCAAGGAAATGTGCAGGTGAAGAGCTCGTTAACTTTGAAGCCCTATTCTTGTTCTATTTTGTATGTTAACGAATGATGATTGTGTGTTAAAAATCAGGTGCCTTCGTGTAGGCATTCGCTGTAGAGCAAAGTCAGTAAGAAAGAATTCGTACCTTATCCGAAATATTGTTGAGATGAGAAGGGTAATGATGATTTGTTTGATAATTAATGGGTTGATGACTCAAGCTCAAACAACCGATCAAACTGTTGGAGGCGACCGCCCGGTATACAATGATATTTCCGGCACTCCATTGTTTTATACAGCATGGAAAGATGGGATCATCCGATTTTCAAGCGGTCGCGTTGCTAACCAATTCAAGTTAAAATTCGATTGCGTTCAAAACCAGGTAATGTTACAATTTGAAGGGAGAACATTTTCGTCTGAAAGTTCAGTGAAGGAATTTGTGATGTTCCCAAAAGGTTTCAAGGTTAAAGATTCCGTGTTGTTTAGAAAAGGTTTTCCCGCAACAGGTAAAGCAACTTCAGCCACCTTTTTCCAGGTATTGGCGCAGGGAAACTATACGTTACTTTTATTACATATCAAGAATATTACAGAGGATGCGCAGTATGCATCGAAGGTTATTAACCGTCAATTTTCAGATGAGCTCGCTTACTATATATTTAAGGACGGTGTGATGTTGCAATTGCCTACTGAGCGTTCTTCGATGTCCTCGATGTTTCCGGGAAAAGAAGAAATTGTCAGGGAGTTCATCGCAAATAAACAACTCCGCTTTAGAGATCCAGGTGATTACCAGTTGCTGGTAGAATATGTGAATTCATTGTAAGATCTGGGATACTAACGTAAAAAAAGTCTTTGGCATGCACCAAAGACCTGACGGATCAAAATCGGGTCGCAGAGATAAAAAGGGTTGGATACGGACGTGACTTCTAACTTGACGACGAGTTTGTTGGTCAGGTTGCATGTAATAAATAAGATAAGTATTGATCAACTTGTATCAGATATTTAGATATCTACCGGATAACATTGATCTTCATCTTCCTCCATCGAACTTTTATTCCACCACCGTCGTGAATTTGCAATGCGATAAATCCATCCGCAGCACCGATCTTTTCATCTTTCAGATAAACCATCTGGTGTCCATTTAACCAGGTCGTTGCTTCATCGCCGATCACTTTTATACGAAGTTCATTCCAATCCCCAACGATTAAGTGGCTTTCGTCTTCCTTCGTTGGCTGAATAAGCCAGCCACGACCATAGGATTCATAAATGCCACCGGTGTGACTGTTTAGTGGCGCTACTTCGACTTGCCATCCGCTAATCTTTGTTCCCTCAATTGAACTGCGGAAGAAAACACCACTGTTACCGTTTGCTTCTTGTTTGAATTGAACAGCGAACTCAAAATTTTTGTACTTTTTTTCTGTTGACAGGTAACCGTATTGTTTATCAGGTCCGCTTTCACAAACGAGCTCACCGTTTTCTACATACCATTTTTCAGTGCCATGAATTTTCCAACCTTTTAAATCCTTTCCGTTGAAAAGTTTTTGCTGCGCGCAGGATGTCGTGAAGAAGGCGGCCAGTAGCAGTGTACCTATCAAAAGTTTCATCTGTTTTTTTTTCAATGTAAGATTTCTTTTTTATTGATTCCTTTTCACCGTTTCATATCTTTCAATTATAAACCCCGTAAATGACTCCTGTTAACTTCCTCGTCATGTGCTCGAGTGTTTCCTTGCATATTTTATTATCCGTCACTGGCAAAAATGAGTAGTCCCCAATTACAAAGAAAGTTGGGAGCACTCGCTTGCGTTTCCATTGTGGTGGGAGCAGTGATCGGTAGCAGCATTTTTATGAAGCCAGCTACTATGGCTGGTCAGTTAGGATCTTCGCAGTGGCTGATCATTGTTTGGGTAGGCGCAGGAATAATTTCATTGTTTGGTGGAATGATCAATGCAGAAGTTGGCTCAGTTCTACCAGAAACAGGTGGACAGTACATTTATTTCAGGCATATGTACGGCGATTTTTTTGCTTTTCTCGCCGGTTGGGCGGGTTTTATGGTTGTGAATACAGCAGCCGTCGCCGCAATAGCATTTGTATTTGCAGAGTATGCGCAATACTTTTTTGTGCTCCCGCGATTTGATGAAGTGGTTGAAAAATCCTGGGTCATTCCAATACCTTATGTAGGTAAAATTTATCCGCTTGCACAAATAGGAGTGAAGGGATTAGCAATGGCGGTTGTATTAGCTGTTACCTGGATAAATTATTATAGTGTGCGCATCAGCGGTAGCTTCCAGGTTTTCTTTACTGCATTGAAAGTATTGGTTCTTTTGTTGCTGATTTGCCTGATCTTTTTTTCAGGCAAAGGTGATATCGGGAATTTCACAATGGCTTCATCTTCGATTCACTTGTCGGGCTGGGCGCTTGTTGGAGGTCTTGTAGCAGCAACATCGGGTGCCCTCGCTGCGTACGATGGGTGGAACAATCTTGGAATGGTTGCCGGAGAAATAAAAAATCCCCAGCGGAATATCACCCGGGGATTGCTTATTGGAATAGGCATTTGCATTTTGATGTATATCCTTACAAATCTTGCGTACTTGTATATGATGAATGTCGACGAGATGCGAGGCTCGGTGCTGGTAGCATCAGATGCGCTTTATAAAGTACTTGGTGCAGCAGGCGGTGGATTGATTGCGTTGCTGGTAATGGTATCAACGCTAGGTGCGGTTAATGGCAACGTGCTGCCTTGCGCACGGATCACATTTGCAATGGGGCTTGAACGCCATTTCTTTTCCTGGGCTGGCAAAGTGCATCCGCGTTTTCATACGCCGGCTAATGCGCTTTGGCTTCATGCGCTTTGGAGTTGTCTCTTTGTTTTTACAGGTTCTTTCGATATGCTCACGGATATGTTTGTATTCATCACCTGGATCTTTTACGGTTTTGCTGGTTTTGGAATCTTCATTCTTAGAAAAAAAATGCCAAATGCACCGCGCCCGTACCGTGTCTGGGGCTACCCGATCGTCCCGGCAATTTTTGTAGCGTTTACCTTGTTTTACTTTGTACTAACTATTTATAATGACATCTTGAACTACCTGGACGGTAAAACACCAGTTATAAATTCGGTTCTTGGCTTACTGTTGACCGCGCTTGGGATACCACTTTATTGGTATTTAAAAAGGAAGCCAAAACCCGCAGCTTCATCGGAACAGATGTAAAAGAATACAGGAGACAGAATAAATACAGGGGTAAGAACTGCATAATTAAAACCGCAGCCACGTAGTAGCGTATTATATCAGTTTCCCAAAAGAAAGCATATCTGTTGGTCTATTCAGCAATTTAAAACAATGAAAGTTTGTCGGTTTAAAAAAATGAGCAAACGCAAACATTCGGAAAGATATATCGACCGAACCTGAATTACCGCGTTAATCGTTCAATCAAATTGCTGTGCTGGTTAAACGTTTCACTGAGCTCACTGCGATCTGCAAGTGCGAAGTCACGAAAATCGAAACCAGGCGAAACGGTACAACCAGCAAGTGCGAACCGTCCTCCATCAATGACCTCAGATGCAAACCAGTTTCCTGCAGTTATTACACATTGAAATCGCTCTCCTTTGTCAGGGTCTGGACCAAGCTGGTGAGTTGTGAGAACCCCGGCCATATTAATTTCATGAACGAGCAATCCGTCGCCAGCATAAAAATGCCAAATTTCATCACTCTTAATTTTATGAAATGCAGAGAAGTCGGGATGTTCCAATAGGAAGTAAATAGTCGTTGCAATATTTCGTGGGCTTTCGAAATCTGGAAAGGATTCATTCGTCATTAACGGTGAACGATAAACTTCAGAGAAGCAACCGCCTTCAACATGTTTGGTAAGGTCAAGGTGCTTGATCCAGTAGTGGGCATCCTTCATAAATTATCGTTCGATGCGAATAATGCGATCCCGGGCACCCCAATACCATGCCCTAAGCGAATCCTTTTGCCGGGTTGTATCGGCGGGAGAAGCTGGCAGGAACACATAAATTTTGAAGTGTATCGAATCGGCAGTCTCCATTTTATATTGCGGGTTCAACGGTTGTAAAGCGGCATAACGTGACATTGCACGCTGCTTTGTATTGGTTACTTCGCAAACAAATTTGTATTGCCCCGGTGCTGATGGTGGAGTAGGTATTACAGCCATCGGGCTATCGCGTTGCGTAACACTGCTGGTTGTATCTGACTGCGGCTGGACTTCCTGGTTATTATCTACCGGGGTTGCTTCCAAAATTTCAGTGTTACCGTTAACTTTTTTGGAATAGAGCAAATATCCACCCCAAACAATTACACCTAAGCCAACCAGGATACCGACAGCGATCAATAGTTTTCGAATCGCGTTCGACTGCCCCTGGTGGCCACTTGTATACTCGCTGTTATAGAGAAACTTTCGTTCGCCGTGTTTTTCCGGCGATTTTTCATATTGTTGAATCTCTGTTCGCTCAGTCATGGGTTGACCATGGCTG
>JACMLR010000222.1 GCA_014379515.1 Chitinophagaceae bacterium | reverse complement strand
GTATAAAAATCATTTTTTTCAATTGTTACAACCCCTTCGCGCTTATTCTGGTTTCTTCTGATTACCTGTTCCGATTTCGGACGTTCAACAAACTGCTCATACATCATTGGTATTAAAACCTGTCCGCCACCAAAAACCAGGCTGCCAAACCGATAGGTGTTTTCAAAAAGATTGATTGGACGTCGATGCTTCCAATCATACTTGCGCGCCAGTTCGCTTGCCGCACCTGCAACAAGAAAAAGAATTCCGAACAACCAAAGATTACCCCACTTAATTCTTTTGGCTGGGGTTCCGGTTTGCGGAATTTTTTTATCTCCTGCATTCGTAACAAATCCACCGATCAACATCAACACTGGAAAAATCCAGGGCTGCTTAAAAAGCAAATAGCTTGCAATGGTACTTACAAGCAAAATTACACGGGTGATATTGTTTGTGATTGAAATCTGGAACGACTTAAACGCTGCATAAACGATGAAGCCGACAGCCATTGGCTGAATAAATTTGAAAATGTTGGTTGATAAGTGTCGTTGATCGATATACCGAAGGAGAAATGAGAACCCGCTCATCATCAGACAAGCAGGAAAGATCCAAATTAGTAAGGTTAGTAATGCAAGGGGAAATCCTCCACGCTTAAAGCCGATCAAAGTAAGCACCTGAGTTGATGACGCACCTGGTAATAATTGACAAAAAGAATTATAATCCATCAACTCTTCCTGGTTAACGTCGCGTCGCCGTTGAACAAATGTTTTGATCATCATGCCCAGATGACCCTGAGGTCCACCAAAAGCGGTTATACTATGCAGAAAGACTGCTCTTAAAAAAGGTATGTGGCGTAGCAGGACCATTGATGTGATTGAGAATTCATGAACTTCGATAGTAGCCGTTGTTCTCTATTTCTGAACGTACCAATTCCGGGACAAGATAGCGGATCGTTTTACCTTGCTTAATATTATTACGTACAAGAGTAGACGAAATTTCAAGAAGCGGAGCTTTCATTGTAATAATTCTCGCATTCGCATATCCGGTGAGCTCCGTATTTCCATGACGCAAGTAAATATAAATCGGATAGTTCTGTATCAGTCGTTCATAGTTCTTCCAATTCTTAATGTTTTGGAAGCTGTCGCTACCCATGATCACAGCGAACTCATGCTCTGGATACTTTTCGTGCAGATAAGTCAGCGTATCAATTGTATAGGATGGTCTTTGCAGTTTAAACTCGATATCGACTGCGCGCATGTTTTTCTCCCCTTCAATTGATGATTGGACCAAATGAAGCCGATGATACTCATTGAGTAAACCGGCGGACGGTTTCAATGGGTTTTGTGGTGACACAACGAACCATAACTGTTCAAGTTCGCTATTTGCCAGGATGTGGGAGGCTATAATGAGGTGACCATGATGGACCGGATTGAATGAGCCAAAATATAGTCCAATTCTCATTTAACTAATTGAAAGTCAACATTTACTTCCTCAACAAAGATGTTATCCGCCTCGTTTAATCGAAGGCTGAGGTTGTACCCTGAGACGCTTATCGAGATAGGATCGCCTAAAGGCGCAATCTGTTCCACCTTCACATGTTCTCCTGGCACGCATCCCATTTCCATCAGCTTTAAAAACAAATCATTGTCTTCAAACGACATAATCCGTGCGGTACTACCTGCTTTAATCTCTGATAATCTTTTCATACGCTTCCAATAAACAAATGTAGCTTGGCAATCTCCATGTTCATTACGATTTTTGGAAATGCCAGACAAAGGTCCGTCTATTTCTTTTCATTATCTGCTTCCAGTTCAATCCTTAAAAGATAGAACCAGGCTTAAGTCTTTTATTGCGAAAACGTCCAAACGGAATGGTCGGTTGGTCAATGAGTTACGCGTCATCTTTTGTTCAGACAACTATCTTCTTGACATAAATCGAAAGTTTTTGGGGCACGACCATTATACCGATATCATCACATTTGACTTGTCGGACCCCACGGGAACCCTTGACGCCGAAATGTACATTAGCGTTGACCGAGTGAGGGACAACGCTCAACAACTTGGCACTTCTTTTAAGCTTGAGATACATCGGGTCGTCTTCCACGGTGTGCTGCATCTCCTTGGTTACAAAGACAAAACCCGGAAGGATGAAAAAGTAATACGACAAGCCGAGGATGAGCTTCTTTCTGCTTATTTTAAACGTTCCACGTGAAACAAAGATCCCCGATGTGCGATGTTCCATGTGGAACATCGCTTTGGCGAGACTAGCAATGCAGTACTTTTGCAATTATGTTTCCAAAGTATGATGTAATTGTCGCCGGTGCGGGTCATGCAGGCTGTGAAGCAGCGGCGGCAGCGGCCAATATGGGGTCGAAAGTGCTTTTGATCACTATGAACATGCAGACGATCGCTCAAATGAGTTGCAACCCGGCAATGGGAGGAATTGCCAAAGGCCAAATAGTGCGAGAAATAGATGCTTTGGGTGGATACTCTGGTATCGTTACTGATCAAAGCATGATTCAGTTCCGAATGTTGAATCGTTCAAAAGGGCCGGCAATGTGGAGTCCTCGAGCTCAAAATGATCGAATGCTGTTCGCCATGAAATGGCGGGAGGCATTAGAAGCCACCTCAAATGTTGATTTTTACCAGGATATGGTTCAATCTCTAATTGTAAAGAACAACCACGTAATTGGGATAAAGACAGGGTTGGGCCATGAAATTTTAGCAACCTGCGTCGTAATTACTAGTGGAACATTTTTGAACGGGGTAATCCATATAGGGGAAAAGCGTTTCGGGGGCGGCCGCGTTGCCGAAAAAGCCTCAACCGGAATAACGGAACAGTTAGTCGGCCTCGGTTTTGAGAGTGATCGGTTAAAGACGGGCACTCCGCCTCGGGTTGATGGTCGCAGCCTGGATTACTCTCAGATGGAAGAACAAAAAGGCGACGAGGAAATCGTAGGTTTTTCATACCTGGATATTCCAAAGCCGCAAACGCAGAAAAGTTGTTGGATTACATATACAAATCAGCTTGTTCATGATACGCTGAAAACAGGTTTCGATAGAAGCCCAATGTATACTGGTAGGATAGAAGGCACGGGTCCGCGATATTGCCCAAGCATTGAAGACAAGATCAGCCGCTTTGCAGACCGTGAACGGCATCAACTCTTTATTGAGCCAGAAGGATGGAATACGGTTGAAATCTACGTTAACGGCTTTTCAACTTCCTTACCAGAAGAGGTTCAGGTTGCAGCAATGCGACTCGTACCTGGTTTTGAAAATGTTCGGGTCTTTAGACCGGGATACGCTATTGAGTATGATTTTTTTCCCCCCACGCAGTTGAATTACTCTTTGGAAACCAAGCTGTTACGTAATTTATTTTTTGCCGGACAGATAAATGGAACTACAGGTTACGAAGAAGCTGCCTGCCAGGGACTCATGGCGGGAATTAACGCCCATCAAAAAGCAACAGATAAGGAACCATTCATTTTGAAACGGAGCGAAGCCTATATTGGAGTTTTGATTGACGATCTGATAAGCAAAGGAACAGAGGAACCTTACAGGATGTTTACATCAAGGGCAGAATATCGGACATTGCTTCGGCAGGATAATGCAGATCTCCGACTAACCGAGGCGAGCTATAAGTTAGGATTGGCCAGCTCGGAAAGAATGGAAATGGTTTCTCAAAAAAGATCAGGCGTGGAGCAGATTAAAACGATACTTTCCGAAGTCTCGCTAGAGCCCGGAGACGCCGAACCGTTTCTGAGTGAACATCATTCAGCTCCCCTGAATCAAAAACAAAAAGCAGTTCAATTACTACTCAGACCAAATATTTCACTCAAAAATATGGCTGCGCATTTTGCAGAACTGGGAGAAAAACTGGCTCGCTTTACGGCAGACATGATCGAACAAGCCGAAACACAAATCAAGTATGAAGTCTATATTGAGAAAGAAAAAGAAATAGTTCGAAAAATGAGTCAATTGGAAGACCTCAACATTCCGGAAAACTTTGATTACGAACGGATTAACTCCCTCTCAAATGAAGCGCAGCAGAAATTCAAAAAGATTAGACCCCGAACGTTAGGCCAGGCCAGTCGGATCAGCGGAGTCAATCCTAGCGATGTTCAAATACTGATGGTGTTTATGGGTCGCTAACTACAAACCGTGCAACGCGCTGATTTGGAGCATTCGCTCAATCGGTTTACGGGCAGCAAGTCTCAATGTTTCGTCCATATGTATTTCTGGCAACTCGTACTGCATACACATATATAATTTCTCTAATGTATTTAATTTCATGTGTGGGCAGTCATTACAAGCGCATCCGTTGTGAGGTGGTGCGGGAATAAATAATTTGTGCGGCGATTCCTTTTCCATTTGGTGAAGAATTCCGGTCTCGGTGGCAACGATGTATTCCGTTGAGCTATCTGTTTGAGTATACTTCAATAATCCTGTTGTGGAACCAATATAATCTGAAATCTGAAGAATTGGGTCTTCACATTCCGGATGAGAAATCAACTTAGCATTTGGGTGCCGCGCTTTTAAACGAGTGATTTGCTCAAGACTAAATATTTCGTGCACCATACATGCACCATTCCACAACAACATCTCGCGACCCGTTTTCTTGATCAGGTACGCACCCAGGTTTTTATCCGGTGCAAAAATTATCTTTTGATCTTTCGGGACGCTTTCGATAATTTTTTGTGCGTTGCTCGATGTGCAGATTATATCGCTCAACGCTTTTATATCAGCAGTGCAATTGATGTAGGAAATCACCAAATGATCTGGGTGTTCTTCTTTGAATGCTCTGAACAAATCGGCTGGCGCACTATCGGCCAGCGAACAACCTGCTTTTAAATCAGGAAGTAATACTTTTTTCGTAGGATTTAGAATCTTTGCTGTTTCCGCCATGAAGTGTACACCTGCAAAAACGATGATATCAGCCGTTGTTTTTTCCGCTTGTTGAGCGAGACCAAGACTATCCCCGATAAAATCAGCCACATCCTGAATATCGGGTTCCTGGTAGTAGTGCGCCAACAGGATAGCATTTTTCTCTTTTTTCAATCGCTCGATTTCCCCAAACAAATCAAGCGACGGATCTACTTCAACATTCAGAAAGCCAAACCTATTCAATTTTTCATTCACTTCAGCGATGTGTATATCTGCCATAGTATTGATAATATAATACTTTATTTAAAATAATCTATTACTATTACGGGTGTGGATTAGTGGATAAAACACGCGTTCGTATTTTTGGTAAAGTTATCATTTACAGTTTATCCACGTGTATCCACAGTTGGATAACACCTAATAATAGCGCTTTAATTGAATACTTAGTTGTTATTAACAGTTACTAATAATAAACACTGAGGATAAATAATCGTTACATTTTTTATCGACTGGTGTTAATGGACATGGGATAACTAGGTGCTTACAAACATATTCCTGGCCTCCGCCTATCACTCATGAAGTTGTTATCCAACTACTCCCTCTCGGAGGTTGATAAATAGAGCGGTTGTCCCCATAAATAAGTCGATGCTAACATAGTAGTGTGTACAGCGTTTCCACAAGGTGGTTTCACAATATTTTACTGTCAATAATATCAAAGAGTTTTTAGGCAATATCGAAATCAAAAAAGTCGTTTGAAACCCTTGATTTCGCTGTATTTCCAGCGATTTTCCCCAGTTTGTTAATAAGCTTTTTTACCCCTATTTTTGCTACCCATTTTTTAATTAGTACATAAAGAATAAAATATGTCAGTTATTCAAAGCCTCCGCGAAAAAGGAGCCTGGATCATGACCGCAGTAATTGCTTTTGCATTATTGGTATTTGTGGTCGAAGAAGGGTTACGCAACAAAAGTTCTTTTGGAGGATCTTCCAATACGCTTGGTAAAGTAAACGGCAAATCAATCGACAGGGTTGAATTCGAAGAGAGGTTTCAAAAAATTGAAGAACGTTATACTCAAGCCGGCTATCCAATGGATGAAAATTCACGGGTACAAGAACGAAATCGTCTTTGGGATGAATATGTTGATGATGCCCTTCTTCAAAAAGAATATGACGAACTAGGTTTAGAAGTTACCGACAAAGAACTGGGCGATCTATTATATGGCGCCAATCCTCCTCAGGATTTTCGTCAAAGCTTCACCGACCCAAACACCGGTCAATTCGATCCCAACGCAGCATATCAACGCGTTCAGGGAATTCGTAAAAACAAAAGCAGCCTCGAATACAAATCTTTTTTCGGGGATTATATTCCAGCGCTGATCAAAATGCGGAAGAAAGAAAAACTGGAGTCACTGATGAACAGCAGCATCTACATGCCGAAATGGATTGTAGAAAAAATGAATGCTGAAAATTCCCAGATCGCCTCAATCTCGTATGTAAGTGTTCCCTATGTAACCATTCCGGATTCTACAATCAAAGTAACTGATGCGGACGTAAACGAATATGTAAACCGCAACAAAGGGCTGTTCAGACAAGAAAAAGCAAGCGGAATTGACTATGTATATTTCAATGCCGCCCCGAGCAAGGCCGACAGTGCTGCTACTGAATTACAACAAAATAACCTTCAAGCTAATTTCGCCGCCGCATCTCCTGCAGATGTACCACAGCTTTTAATCAACGAAGGCACACAATTACCGTATTATAATAGTTATATCGCCCGCAATGAAATCAAGATTGCGAATATCGATTCCATTATTAGTACACCGTCCGGCCAGGTGTTCGGACCATATCTTGACGGTTCAAGTTATGTACTTGCTCGCGTAGTAGACATCAAGTCTGTTCCGACGATGGTCAAAGTGAGACACATACTTGTTTCTACCCATCAACAATCGCAAACCGGGCAACTACAACAAGTGCGCGATGAAACAGTAGCGAAAAATCTTGCTGATAGTCTTGCAACCGCGATTCGTTCAGGAAGTAACTTTGATTCGCTTGTTGTAAAATTTTCCGAAGACGGCACTCGTGATAAAGGTGGTATCTATGATAGCATTGTAACAGGCAGGATGGTTGCTTCATTCAATGATTTCATCTTCACAAATCCAGTTGGTGCAAAAGGTGTTGTGAAAACCGAATTCGGTTTTCATTATATCGAAATTCTTCAGCAAAAAGGATCAGTCGTTCCAGGGTATAAAATTGCATACTTATCTAAGTCAGTAATTGCAAGCGACGAAACGGAAAACAATGCCCGCAGTCTTGCAACTCAATTCGCAGCAGAAAACCGTACCAAAAAACAATTTGATGACGCTGCAAAAAAGGCAAATCTTGAAGTGTTTAACGCAGCAGAGATAAAACCACTTGACCCTGCTGTCCGCGGAGTCGGTCTCGAAGGCAATGCAAGAGATTTGGTAAGATGGATCTTTACTGAAGCAGAAAAAGGAGAAGTTGCAGAGCGCCCATTCCTTGTTGGTGATAAGTACATCGTTCCTGTTCTTACCCATGTTTACGAAGAAGGAACGATGGATGCAGAAAGAGCGCGCGCAAATAGTGAATTCAAAATTCGCCAGGAGAAAAAAGCAAAACAAATCGCAGATAAAATCGGGAATGTAGCATCGATGGACGCTGCCAGTAAAGCATTGGGCCAACCAGTCCAACGCGCAGATAGTGTTTCTTTTGGAACATCACAGGTGCCCGGTGTTGGATACGAACCCAAGATTACGGGCGCGGCTTTCAACAAAGCCTATGCATCCAAGCCTTCGCCTGTAATTACAGGAGAGCTCGGCGCATTTGTAATTCAGACTGTTGGTGTTGGTGCAATGCCAAATCCGGCAGTTGACATCAAAGCACAACAAGCTGCCCAGGTTCAACAAATCCGCATGTTCTCCACACCAAATCAATACACCGGTGCTTCGGCAGGAATCGCATCAAGCCTAAAGAAAGGAGCGTCAATCACCGACAACCGATATAAATACTTTTAGTAGCATATCACTTAAAAAAAGCCCCGCCAAAAGACGGGGCTTTTTCGTTTTACTAATTCCGGAAACACTTTACCCGTCAGAAGGCGTCAACCAAACAAACAGTATTTTTGTTTTATAAAGCATGGACGAACAAATCATAAATAAAGTCGCCGAAAGCGGTTTGCTTACAATCAATCTCGAAGATTATTATCCTCAAGAAGATATTGCCGTGTTTGATCTCCGACCGTTGCTTTTTATGGAAATGATTTTGAAGGAGAAGGATTTTCGCCTGGCATTATCACAAACTAACTGGGATGTATATACCGAAAAGCTGGTAGCCGTCACCTGTTCTGTTGACGCAGTCATTCCAATGTGGGCATATATGTTAGTTGCGTCTTATCTCCAACCCGTCGCGTCCGATGTTGTTTTAGGAAACGTAGAAAAAATTCGCACTGAGTTATTCTTACAAAAGCTGCGCAAGCTTGACCTTTCAGAATATACCGACAAGCGAGTTGTCGTAAAGGGTTGCGGCGACTTACCAATCGGTGAGCCTGCCTATCTAGAGATAACAAAATTACTACGTCCGATAGCAAAGAGCATTATGTATGGAGAGCCCTGCAGCACTGTTCCCGTATTCAAACGAAAATAATATCGACTCATGGTCCGCCTCGCAACACGCTCAGATCTTCCCCAACTTTCTTCTTTGTTCGACGCCTATCGGGTTTGGTATCACAAAGAATCTGATTTAGCTGGAGCAACAACTTTTCTTAGCGATCGATTACAAAATGCGGAGTCGATAATCTTC
>JACMLR010000221.1 GCA_014379515.1 Chitinophagaceae bacterium | reverse complement strand
TGTTGAATTACGTCACTCATTCAAAGGACAGTTTACGACAACGATCAATTATACGGTAACAAATGATGTGATCGCGCAGATCTTAAAACAGAATACGGAGCAACGCATTACATTTTTGACAATCGATAACGTGGCAGAATTCAGAAATATTGGTATTGCGATCAACGCGCCAATCAAACCAGTAAAATGGTGGAACGGTAATGTTTTTGTGAATGTCTTTAACAATCGATTTACTGGAACTTATTTCAACTCCTTCACCGGTAACAACGATCCGATCAATATCGAGTACACCTCTTTTATGGTGAATGTGACGAATAGTTTCACATTTAAAAAAGGTTGGGCTGCAGAGATCGGAGGATTCTATCGCGCCAAAACAGTGGAGCAATTGAACATATCACAACCAATGTATTTTATGAATCTCGGCGGCCAAAAGCAAGTACTGAAAGGAAAGGGCACTTTGCGGATGAGTATTCGGGATCCTTTTCATTGGCAACAGTATCGTGGTTCAACAAGGTATAGCGACATCGACATGAAAATTCATAACAAGTGGGATAACCGTAATGTTACGGTTACATTCAGTTATCGATTTGGTAAGAATACAGTAGCACAGGCGCGTCGCCGGTCAACTGGTGCAAATGAAGAGCAAAATCGGGCTGGGGGGTCACAACAATAACCATTCAATCCTTATATATGAAAAGTAAGCCCGCGTATGCGGGCTTTTTCCTTATATGCTTTTTTCTATCTGTGCCAACAATATTACATTTGAAAAAATAACTGGTATGCCAACATTTGATATTGTTAGTAAAGTCGACGGGCAGGCACTCGATAATGCCGTCAACGTTACATCCAAAGAGATCATCAACCGATTTGATTTTAAAGGTTCACATGTCGAGATTAAACTTGACAAAAAAGAATTCACGATCAATATTGAAACCGAGGATGATATGAAAATGCGTCAGTTGGTGGATGTGCTAATCAGTCGCGCGCATAAGCAGGGCATTGCACCGGAGGCGTTTGATATTTCAAAAGAAGGGCAACAAAGTGGAAAGCTTTGGAAAAAAGTAGTTCCTGTTCGCAATGGACTGAAGCAGGAAGATGCAAAAAAGATTGTAAAGCACATCAAAGATTCCGGGATGAAAGTTCAGGCAGCGATCATGGATGATATAGTTCGGGTGACTGGAAAAAAAATTGATGACCTCCAGGCGGTTATCCAGGCTTCCAAAGAGTGGGAACTGGGTATACCGCTTCAATACGAAAACATGCGTGGCTGATGTGGAAAACCAAGTGCATAACTGGTGAAAAACGATTCACCCAAAAATTTGGAAACGGTAGGTTGCATAAAGTATCTTCAATTCATAAAGGCGATTAAATTTTCCGAAACGAAAAAAGAAAGCCTTGGATCGCTGAATCCCTAAACAGGAAGTAGTGATCCGGAAACCATCGGATTTAAACTTTTTAATCACGCAAGTGAATTCAAAGTGAAGTTTGGTGGTTTCTTTTTTTTAGATCATGTCTTCACTTTTTTTTGGATAAAATAACCAGGATTGTGAACCTATTCGCCCTTTAACCGTAATAATTAAGAGGGTGTTTAGCACTCGAAATATCATTTGGAGTCAAGGGTGGTTTACGCTAAATTTGCGCCTCAATTATTATTATCAATCATACGGCCAAATCCGTGTGACCTTTAAATCAATCAGTTATGAAAAAAGGAATCCACCCCGATAATTATCGGTTTGTAGTTTTCAAAGACATGAGTAATGGAAATTCATTTCTCAGTCGCTCCGCGGCCCACACAAAAGAATCAATAAAATGGGAAGATGGTACGGATTATCCACTGATCAAATTGGAGATTTCAAACACTTCGCATCCATTTTTTACCGGTCAGAAAGTACTGGTTGATACGGCAGGTCGTATCGATAAATTTAAAAAGCGTTACGAAAAGAAGAAATAAAAAGCTGTAATTTCAGCATAACATTTTTGTTTTTCATGGCTATACTATCCCTTTCCTGTTCTCAGGAAGGGGATTTTTATTTAGATTTATTTATGGAAGTACAACTGATTGAAGATCTCGCAATTAAAAATGCCCTGTATCCTTTTGCCGAGATCCGTGCCGTTGCCGATATCCGTCTCGGGATCCTGACCCTACGTGAAAAATGGTCGCTTTACAAAGATCGAATCCCTGCCTCATTATCCCTTCCTGCCAACACTATTCCCTCCGTCAAATTGTTGGACCAGCTTGAAATTGCCGGGGACAAAGGCGGGAAACTTTCGTTGGACAGTCTCACCAGGCCCTGGGAAATTTTCGAAAAAAATGATGCTGCCATCCGCGACGATTTTGAGTTGATTCGGGCAGGGCGGAAGTCAGCTCCCATACCTGAAACCGTTCAGACCATCTCTTCCGATAACATATTTATCGAAGAAGGCGCCGTCATTTCGCATTGTATCCTAAATGCGGCTACCGGGCCAATCTATATCGGTCGTAATGCGCAAATTATGGAAGGAGCTACGATTCGGGGGCCTTTTGCTTTATGCGAAGGAGCGGTAGTGAAAATGGGCGCGCGGATTTATGGAGCGACAACGGTTGGGCCGTATTCAGTTGTTGGCGGTGAAATTAAGAATGTCGTGATTTTTGGTTACTCTAATAAAGCGCACGATGGATACCTTGGAGATTCTGTTATCGGCGAATGGTGTAATCTCGGAGCTGGAACATCGAATTCCAATATCCGCAATACAGCCAGCGATGTCAAACTATGGCATCAACCTGAACTAAAATTTCTCGAAGTTGGATTGAAATGCGGGCTGATGATGGGGGATTATTCCCGGTCAGCCATTAACACTTCTTTTAATACCGCCACTGTGGTTGGAGTTGGGGCGCATGTTTTTGGTAATGGGCTTACTCCTAAATACATTCCTGATTTTTCCTGGGGGATTGAAGGAAATCTTTCTTACGACTTCGAAAAAGCAATAATCGATATTACAAATTGGAAAAAATTGAAGAATAAAAATCTGTCTGAACACGAAATGCAAACTTTGAAAACTATTTTTGACCGCAAGAAAAAATAGCATCCTAGTTAGTCCGTTAGAATCGCTCACTTTAAAAGTCGCAAGAAATAAGCATGAGAAAACAAATAGCAGCCGCAAACTGGAAAATGAATGGTAATTATCAGCAAGCAGAAAAATTACTGAACGATATCCTGTCAGCAAATGTCATTTTGCAGGATCATCAGCAAGCTATCTTTTCGGTTCCATCTCCCTTCCTGATCATGGCAAAAACCGAAGTGGGTGAAGAGGGCGGTTATGATGTGGCTGCTCAAAATTGTTTCAATAAAGCTTCGGGTGCATTCACAGGTGAAGTGTCTGTCGAGATGCTCCATTCGATCGGAATCAATTATTGCATCGTTGGTCATAGTGAACGCCGTGAATACTTTGCTGAAAGCAACGCAATGCTTGCTGAGAAAGTAAATCTTTGTCTACAATCTTCTATCACGCCAATCTTTTGTTGCGGCGAGCCACTCAATATCCGGGAAGCAAATACGCAAAACGATTATGTTGCAAAGCAATTAGCCGAATCGTTATTTCATTTATCTGATCGCGACGTACAACGCATAATCATTGCATATGAACCTATCTGGGCAATTGGTACAGGGAAAACCGCAACTTCACTTCAGGCGCAGGAAATGCACGCACATCTTCGATCTGTCCTGGCAGGTAAATTTGGCGCGGAAGTAGCCAACAATATTTCAATTCTTTACGGAGGAAGCGTTAAAGCAAATAATGCTGTTGAAATATTTTCGCAACCGGATGTTGATGGTGGATTGGTTGGTGGCGCTTCATTAAATGCGGAAGAGTTTCTTACAATTATAAGAAGTTTAAAATAGTGAAAAGGCATCCCTGCCTTCAACCGCTGTCGCGTCAACATCACGAAGGGTTGATGATCGTGTTATTAGTTGAAAAAGGTATTGTTAACCAAGCAAGTGAATCGATATTGAAGGATTTTATTCGTCAATCACTCGAATCCTCATTGCAGCAACACTTCGAACTAGATGATAGGCTTTTAGCAGCAGCATTACATTCAACCAACGAAAAACTGACTGCCACTGCTGCAATTTTCTTTGCCAATCAGAAACAATTAACTGAATCAACCAGATTACTACTGAACACGACAACCAGCAAAAATAATTCTGCAGATTGGGCAATGCACCTGAAAAAACACATTCGGTTTGAAGAACGTTATTTGTTCCCGGTGATGGAAACACAATTGAGCGAGCAGCAGCTTTTGGAAATAGAAGAGCAGTATACAAAAATTCCGACTGGCCATTGTGTCGATTATCCAATAAAGTTTTGGGATAACCATGGGTGATATCCTCATTATAAAAACAGGCGCCTCCGGCGACGTGTTAAGAACGACTCCATTACTACGAGTGTTCGATTCTGTTTCATGGATTACTTCCACTTATAATCTCGATTTGTTACCGCAGCCCGGATCCTTCTTAAACGCAAAAGCTTCGATCGACGATCTGCCCGCAACGATACTGAATCACCAATACGATTGGGTTATTAGCCTTGAAGAATCACCGGAGGCAGCGAATCTGGCAAGTCAACTCTCAACAAAAAAATTAACTGGTGTGTATCAAACACCAGCCGGCGAAATTGCTTACTCAGCTGACTCCGCTCAATGGTTTGATATGAGTTTGCTATCTGCATATGGAAAACAAAAAGCAAATGAATTAAAAAAGCAAAATCGAAAGTCATACCAACAACTACTATTTGAGATGACAGGAATTGCATTCCATGGAGAGCAATACATCCTTCCATGGGAAAGCGATTTAAAAGTCAGTTCTCAGTCGCCCATTGGTATTGAAAAGCGTGTGGGCCGGCAGTGGCCCAACAAACAATGGGTAGGCTACGCCCAACTGGAAGAATTGCTGACAATAGCAGGTCATACAACAATCTCTTTTCAACAACGTCCCACCATCCAGGACTATATCAGCGATATCTGCAAATGTAAATTGGTTGTTACCGGAGATACTCTCGCAATGCATATTGCGCTTGCTGCCGGGATTCCGTGCATCGCGCTTTTTAATTGTACAAGCCCCCACGAAATTTACGACTATCAATTACTGACAAAAGTTGTCAGTCCCTTATTGGACGAGGTATTTTATCAAACAGAAGAAATTACCGCTGCGATTCAAGCCATTAAGATTGATGAAGTATTAAACGCAGTAGATGACGCATTGAGAAGAATCAACTATTAAACAAAGCCGGGTTCCGATCCCGGATAGCAGCAACCGAATAATGTCCAGACGCTTCCACGGCAAATTGCAGAAGAATCGTATATGCCTGGGG
>JACMLR010000220.1 GCA_014379515.1 Chitinophagaceae bacterium | reverse complement strand
CGCGAAATAACATCCAAATTTCATTGTGGTATGGTCGCGAATAATCCTGGATTGCCGGTGATACGAATTGAGAAGATTAAAAAAAAGTAAAAAGACCAATGTGCGGAAATCAAATGTGCGAAATATGCAAATATGCAAATGTGCCAAATGCATCAGATGGAACATGTTCTTTCGGCAAATGCGAGTGCAGTTAAAAGCACCTTGTCGGTAAACGCTCCACATTTGCACATTTGCATATTTCGCACATTGGTCTTCCGCACATTTGATTTCCGCACATTTTCTTTCTATCTTTATCCCACAAAATTTTCAACTCATGTCATTGCTTAATCAACAAAACAACAAAGACAAAAAGAAAGGCAATAAAAAATCAGGCGAAAAAGCTGCCGGATCTAAATTCATCCAAAAGGCTAAATCGTCTGCCGGCTTTGTGAGCAAGCAAGCTAACACTGGCTCTCAGCGGGGAAGCTAAATGACTTTACTTACACTCAACCGACCAGGTACGAGTGAAAATCTCCTGCGGCCCAAGCAAATTAATTCCTTCTTTGTCGCCAAGCTGTTGATTCGTGTCAACACTATCGGCTATGCCGCACCATGGTTCTATACAAACAAAATCGGCACCTTTAACGGCCCAGATTCCCAGGTAAGGGAAGTCGGCGAAATCAAACAGAATACCACGTGGCGTTTTTGAAGACTTAATTGACACCTCAGTCGACTCGAGTTCTTTAAAAACAATTGCATCCAGTTGAAACAGTTCCTTCTTCAGTGGAAGAATTCGGGTATTTTGGAGAAAAGGAGTTGATCCAATTTCTATTAGTCCTTCACTTGTTATTGGCCAACGCTCTGCCGATTCCTCTTTCTCAAATTCGAGATAATAATCCGCATACTCGGTCCCTGCTACAAGTGGAAGTTTGAATGCGGGGTGTCCACCAACGGAAAAAAGTAAATCGTCGCTGTCGGTGTTCGTTATTTCATACGTTACGTTCAATTGTGATTTCCGCAGTTCGTATTGAATTCGAAATTCAAAATCGAAGGGGTATATTTTTTTGGTTTCGTCGGAGCTGGTTAAAAGAAAACTTACTGCTGTTGCCGATTTCTCTTCTTCAACAAAATCTTTTTCGCGAGCGAAACCGTGGCGACCCATTTCGAATCTATCTTCTTCATGGAAATAGGTATTGTCTTTCAGTGTACCAACAATTGGGAATAAAACAGGCGAATGTTTCGCCCAAATTTCGGGGTCTGCATTCCATAGATATTCCAGATCGAATTTCTTATGATAAAGACTTGTCAATTCTGCGCCCTTTGGATCAATCGTTACTTTAAGCTGATCATTTTCAATAACTGCCATGCTGTTGATTTTCGGCAAAATAAAGGATACTACCTGACACAAGGAGCAGATAGTCGACAAAAATTAATACACATCATCTTCAACCTTAGAGTAGGGGCGAGCATTCCCCATCCACTCACCCACCGGTTTTGCCTTTCCAATAATTCGGTAAGGCGACTGAACTCAAATCACTAAATTTGGTTATGCGTCGGATTTTCGAAATACTTGGATCAAGTTTAAGCCTCACCTGGCAAGAGTTTCGCTCCCATAAAGTGAGAACCTTACTATCCCTCTCAGGGGTCGCCTTTGGTATCTTTTGCATCATCGGAGTGCTGGCAACGGTAGATAGCATGGAATATGCCGTTCAGAAAGATATTAAGGCGCTTGGTACAAATACAGTTTACATTGATAAGTGGGAATACGCAGACGGGGGTAACGATTATCCGTGGTGGAAATATGTAAAGCGCCCTTTTCCCAAACAGGAAGAGATGGTGTTGCTGAGGAAAAAAGTGGCTGCAGCGGAAAATATCGCGATGAATATTAGTATTGGTGGCACGACGGTCGAAATTGAAGACAATGTCATCTCCGGTGTCAACTATTACGGCGTCACAGAAGATTTTATCAATATTCAGCCGGTTCAAACTGCCATGGGTCGTTACTTGCAGCCATCCGATTTCGATTTCGCCTCGGGATCGCTGGTCATGGGATTCCTGGTAGCTGAGAATTTGTTCGGTTCTGCGGAGAAAGCCGTGGGCCAAACCATCACACTTAGAGGCGGAAAGAAAGCGGTTGTTGTCGGTCTGATAAAAAAACAGGGGCAGAGTATTATCGGCGGATGGGAATATGATAATAGTATTCTTATGCCTTACGATTTTTTACGAACAGTCGAGCGCGAAGAAAATGCCAACCCGGTTATCATGGTGCAGGGCAAAGAAACAGTACCAATGGCTCAACTGAAAGATGAGCTTGAAGGTGCAATGCGATCAATCCGCAAACTTCGTCCGACAGAGGAAAGCGATTTCTCATTGAATGATATTGATTCGTTTAGTGAATTTGCCAGCAATATATTCGGTAATATAAATAAGGGAGGATGGGCGATTGCAGCATTATCCCTTATCGTGGGAATGTTTGGTGTGGCGAATATCATGTTCGTTACGGTCCGTGAACGGACTTCACAAATTGGACTCAAGAAAGCAATTGGTGCAAAAAGACGAATGATATTGACTGAGTTCCTTCTTGAATCAGCATTCCTTTGCATCATGGGAGGACTGCTCGGCTTATCTGGTGTGTTCCTCATTTCATTCTTACTTGAAGCTGCATTCGGTTTCTCTGTATTTATATCACCTAATATTCTTGTACTCGCAATTTCAATTTGCGTAATTGTCGGCGTGTTAGCCGGTATTATCCCTGCATCAATTGCATCGCGAATGGATCCCGTCACAGCGATACGAAGCAAGTAACCATCAATTTTTCTTTACGTGTCAACGGGTATCTTTGCCTCATGCCTGTAATCCTCGGTATTGAATCTTCATGCGACGAAACATCTGCCGCCATTTGTGTGGACGGCAATATTCGATCTAACATCATTGCAACGCAAAGTGTGCATCAGGCTTATGGTGGAGTTGTACCCGAGCTAGCCAGTCGCGCTCATGTACAAAACATTATTCCTGTTATTGAAGTCGCATTACAGAAAGCAAATGCACATCTGGAGCAGTTGGATGCGATCGCCTTTACACAAGCACCCGGACTGATCGGCTCCTTACTTGTTGGATCAGAATTTGCCAAATCGTTAAGTCTTGCTTTAAATAAACCATTGATTGCTGTTCATCATATGCAGGCTCATGTGATTGCTAACCTGATAGAAGAACCGAAGCCCTTGTTTCCGTTTCTATGTTTGACAGTAAGTGGCGGGCACACACAGATTGTTTTTTGTAAATCACCATCTGACCTTGAAGTGATCGGCAAAACGATCGTTGATGCCGCAGGCGAAGCATTTGATAAGGCAGCGAAGTTGTTGGGGCTACCCTATCCCGGCGGTCCGCTGATTGAAAAATATGCAGCGACGGGCGATCCATTGAAATACAAATTCCCTGAACCCCAAATTGCCGGACTCGATTTTAGTTT
>JACMLR010000219.1 GCA_014379515.1 Chitinophagaceae bacterium | reverse complement strand
TTAAACTCACCGAACAACTTATCTGTTATCAGGAGAGCCTGTTGCATTTTATTCTCAATCGTATTCCGGATGAATTCCCGTGTTTCTAGCGAGGCAGTTATGAGCGAATATTGCTCATCCACTAAACGAATGAGTGAAAAGATGAGATCGAAAACGAATTTGAACTGTTCTTTTGCTTCCGCATCATTTGTAGAAAGACGAATCCGTTTGTAGATTAATTTTCGATAATCTGCGATGGCATTAATATCAATCTTTGCAAGCGTTGCCAGCGTTACGCTGATATCCATCTTCATCAGTACTTCCCAATCTCCATCCAGGGTATTACCGGCATTATAATAATTAAGGAACCCCGCATAACGTTTTGCGAACAATAACAAATCAGCATTGTCCCTTTCGTCCGGTTTCGCGAATGAGACATTCAGGGCAGCCAGTACCCGGTTCAGTTCACTGGTCCCTTCGCGCTGTAAAGTATTTTTATCGTCGCAAGACATATCCCGTCAGTTAATTTTCATTTCTTAATTTCTGTTCCTTCACTGCGATAGAAAGGGAAAACAAAATTGTACCTTGAATTTGTGGATCGAATGGTATATTCAATTGCAATTACCACGCGTCCGTCCAGTTCTCCTGTTTCATCCAATTCTATTTTATTTACTTCTATTCTTGGTTCATGGTATAAAATGGCTGTTGTTACCAGGTCCTTAATAAATGTTTTAAACGTAGTTGTAAGTGGCTCAAATAACAACTCATCGAGATTACATCCATAATCTGAACGCATTATTCGTTCACCCGGACGCGTTGTCAATAATATTTCGAGGCTGCTTTGCACATCGGCTTCTTCGCTAACCATACTAACGTCTGCCAGCGTTTTATCAAATGATGGTGGAAAGTTCCACCCGGTTCCAAGAAATGAATTGATGATTGCCATAATTAACCTCCTATTATTACAGTGGGCGTTCCTGCCATTATCTTTCCTCCGTGTGAGGTTGTATCACCGAATCTTGCTGCAGGTTTACCGCCAATTAAAACAGTAGATGATCCTTTCAGAATAGCATCCGGCGGACCAACTGCGCAGGTACAAAAATCCCCGACACATGCCGCGGGCAAACCACCAACCAGCACGGTAGTATTTCCTGGCGGATTAATCGGTCCACCCACATGCGGTGCATTTCCAGAAAACATCGGGCATATATGTGCGTCACCGGCTCTAGCTGCTGCTGCCATATTATTGTATTAAGCGTTTTAATTAATCATTACCATTCCACCGTTAATCACCGTTTGTCCGCCACTCTTCACAGTTGCTTTCGCGGAACCATTTACAGTAACATCGTTCGTTGCTTTGATAGAAATGGATTGCGCCTCCATTTTAATAGATTTATTTGCTTTCAACTTCATATCCTTATTTGCTTCAATGGTGATACCGTCCTTATCCATAATAATTTTATTCCCATTACCATCCTTGATGGTAATGGTGCCTGCATCATCGTTGAGTTCCGCTATTCGTTTTCCCGGCGTTTCGATAATCACCGATTTGCTGGCATCATCAAAAATCAACCGGATACCCGATCTTGACTTATACCCTTTCTGTGGATTGGCGTCTTCGGGTTCAAGAGGTGCTGTTTTTTTGCTGCTATGTAACATGCCTAATATTACCGGATGACGCGGATCATCATTCATAAATCCGACAATCACTTCATCATCGATCTCTGGCCGGAAAAAAGTTCCGCGATCATTGCCTGCATCAAGGGTCGCCACTCTTGCGTAAACACCCTCATCACTTTCATTTACCAGCGGCAAGCGCACTTTTACCCGATACTGACCCGTATCATCAACAATTTTTGTAACAACCCCAATATGCAATCCTTGTATAGTAGATATCTGTCCCGATGAAGAGGAGGCATGTTTAGGATTTGTATTCTCAGAAAAAAAATGCTCCTCCCAACCAATGGTTGCCTCGGAAGTCCAGCAACCATCCGTATATTCATGGCCGATAGCAGATACAAAGACGATCCCATTAAATTCTTTCCCCACACCACTCAATTCGATAAAGTCGCCTGGCATTGCTTTGGTAGTGCCCTGATATTTTACTTTCCCTTTGATGCGTGATAATATCTGGCGGGCCCTTTTCGCATCGGTTATCATCTGCTGCTCTTCTTTAGTCATATAAGCGCCCCGGATCGTAAAAGCTTTATTGATTACAGATGCAATCTGATCGATAGTAGACTTCAGCGTTTTTCCTTCCCCTCCTTCTTCATCCGGATTACTCTGTTCAATGTCTGCCGGATCTTCATTGTCCGTGGTACGCACTTCCTGCTCGGCGGAATCCCATGTTTTTGTTTTTACTTCCGGAGCCTGTACTCTCGAATCTATATCCGCATGAAATTCAAATATGTTTACTCCATGTTTAAGATGGAGCTTTGGCTCACCGGCAAGCACCGATCGCTTAATAAATAATTCGCCGTTATTGATTACTGAAAACTGACCCGATACATCCAGCCGGCTAATCATAAAATCCCAATCGCTGGCATTGGACTGAACTAATTGTTCGTGCTTGATTTCTGGACTGTTTTCGGGCTTTTCTGCTTCCGGCATATTATTCAGGCGAAGCAAATCATTTACAACTTCTACATCCGATTTGTCCGAATAGTTGTTGCCCGATAAGGTGGTGCTCATCTTTACCCGCTCATCTTTACAATCAATCGTCATTTCGCAGCAATGACTATTCACTCTATGCGAATTGGTAATAATAATTCCTTTAAACACCAATTTATTATTGCCATGATAGCCAAGATCTATTTCAATTTTTTTCCCAGTTATAAACACTGCATCATCGCTGATTTCAAAATTTTCCTCACTGGCAGACCCGTCGCGTACTACGATTTGCGCAGAGGGTATTTTATTGATCTCCTGTTGAAGAGTCATTGTCATTATCTGAAAAGCCGCTGATATTTCCGTTCCATCAACGCGAATCGCGAAACTGACAAGATCGGTATCGGATTCGATTACGAAAGATTGAGCTATGGTTGCTGTTGCCATTTTTTATTGGGTAGGTGGAAGTTTAATTTCTGTACCGTCGTCTATTTTACGAAAACCATCCAGTTTATTAAACCGGGCGACATCTACATAGTGCCGTTGTTCGTTATAGATATTTTGCACCAGTAATGGTAGCCGGTCGCTGCTTTTAATAAAGCGCTTATGCGTAATATCGGGACTCATCCTGTTTTCTATCGCGAGTCGAAGGTTTTCATCAACTGATCCTTTAAACGCGCACTTTGCAATCGCACGCAATGGCGAACCATCTGGAGAAAACAACCTGAATTCAATATCCATTGAGGTGAGTACACCTTTGAACAGCAGAGTTCCCCAATGTATTTTAAGATAATAGGGCCGGTGAATGTCGCCCTGGTATTGCAGTATGCTATGCCGGAAAATTTCCAACTGGTCAGTTACGGAAAGCGCTGCGGGAAAAAT
>JACMLR010000218.1 GCA_014379515.1 Chitinophagaceae bacterium | reverse complement strand
TTGCCGCAAGTGAATACAGGATTCAAACTTGTCATCGGCTCCTGGAAGATCATTGCTATTTCGTTTCCTCGAATGGCTCGAAGTTGCTTTTCCGGAAGACGAAGCATATCGATCGGCTGATCATTGCCGTTGTTAAACAAAATTTCCCCTGAAAGATAACGTACAGTAGAAGACGGCAATAGTTGTAAAATTGATAAGGCAGTTACGGATTTTCCAGAACCTGATTCGCCAACAATCGCAACGATCTCATTTTGGTTAACTGTAAACGAGATTTCGTTCACTGCGTGACTGGTACCGGTCTCGGTTTCGAAGTCGACGCGAAGATTTTTTATTTGGAGTAGGGGAAGTATAGGATGATTTTTCTTATTCTAAAATCGCAAATGGCGGACGGTCATACCATCATTCATTAACTGCTTAAGAGAGTCAATACCAATTTTCAGATGTCGTTCAACAAACTCTCCTGTTACTTTTTTGTCGCTTTCTTCTGTTTTTACTCCCTCCGGGATCATCGGCTGATCGCTTACGAGCAGCAATGCACCAGTTGGAACCTTATTATAGAATCCAACAGAAAAAATGGTTGCTGTCTCCATATCGATCGCATAAGCGCGGATTTTCTGCAGGTAATCTTTAAATACCTGGTCGTGTTCCCAGACACGTCTATTCGTTGTATACACAGTCCCTGTCCAATAGTCAATTCCATAGTCGCGAATGGTTGTGGAAACTGCTTTTTGCAAAGCGAATGCAGGCAGGGCAGGGACTTCTGCCGGAAAATAATCGTTAGATGTTCCTTCGCCACGGATTGCAGCAATAGGTAAAATTAGATCGCCAATATTGTTTCGCTTTTTTAAGCCGCCGCACTTCCCCAAAAACAACGCTGCTTTCGGTTCAATTGCGGTGATTAAATCCATTACGGTTGCGGCGGTGGGACTGCCCATGCCGAAATTAATAATCGTAATGTCCCCGGCTGTTGCACATTGCATCGGGCGGTCGGCGCCGACAACTGGTACCGAATGCCACTCTGCAAACAATCGAACATAATTGCTGAAGTTGGTGAGAAGGATATACTTGCCAAAGTTCTGCAGCTTTTCTCCCGTGTATCGTGGTAGCCAGTTTTCAACGATTTCACTTTTACTCTTCATGCAAGGTTATTTGTTTGTACTTAATGAGCATCCATCCGGAGTTAACCCATAAATTTAGTTATTTCGCAATTAATGATACGCATTGATTATCCGTCTCCGGCATTCCGGATTGAGAAACGAAGTGGCGTAGATTTTATCTTCGATACTTTCCGCAAGCGCTGGCTCAAACTATCTCCCGAAGAATGGGTGCGCCAAAACTTCCTGCAGTATATGACGGTGACAATGAATTATCCCTCGACATTAATTGCGGTTGAAAAAGAGATTATGCTCGGGGAATTGACAAAACGCTTCGACATTCTCCTGTACGATTCGATGCATCAGCCATGGCTCATCGTCGAGTGCAAAGCAATGTCTGTAGCGTTAACGGACGACGTCCTTCAACAGGTCCTTCGTTATTCCATTCCTGTTCCCGCTCAATATCTTGTTATAACAAATGGTTCTTACACCACAGGTTGGAAAAAAGAAAATGGAGGTCTTACGTTGTTACAGCAATTACCAATCTGGCCATGAGTGGTGTAGTCGTGATGACGGGGTGGTTGTGTGTCGAAATAAGTCAACATTATTCCAGCAAGTTTATTGACAAATTACATCGCCGAAAAGATTACATTTGGCAAAATTAAAAACATGGTAAAACGGCTTCTGGTGCTATCACTGATTTCAGTTTTCTTGCTTTCTGCATGTTCAAAAGATGATGATACTCCGCCAGTTCCGGTTGAAACGCCTGAGCAATTATTGGTAAAGGCCGCATGGAAGGTTGAAGAGATACGGTATATGCAAACTAACTCAAACGGCGGTGGTGCTGATTATTACTATAAGAGGGGCGTAACAGGTAACGTTTCTAACCTGGACAATGAGTCCGTTCGCTTCGATGCCAATGGTGTCGGTTCCTATACAGTGGGAGCAACTACTTCACCGATTGTTTGGCAATTTTCAAATGCAGATAAAACGCGGCTGACCTGGACAATAAATTATTCAGGTCAACCGGCAATGACAGTTAACTGGGAAAATATTGTCATCTCTGCGACTTCGCTTCGATACGCAGAATATTTTACGACCGTGGTTGGAGGTGTGACAGTAAAATCTTTGGGAAGCGTTACACGAATTCATTAACCCCATCAGGTAGTATATCTTTAGATAGCTGTTACTCCCGAATGCGGCGTGAGGTAAATGCTACAATTTTTTGGAGCACCTTTTTTTTAATAAAGAAGGTGCTTTTTTTATTTTAATGTATGAGCATTACGATTCCCGATCGTTGTATTTCCCCGCATACGGAACTCGCTTTAATTATATAAGCAAAACCGCCAGTAGGTTGCACGCGACCTTGAAAGGTGCCGTCCCAACATTGAGATGGATTTTTAGTCGTGAAGACACGCTGACCCCATCGATTGAAAATCGAAAATTCTTTGATTGTTACATTTCCCCACTTACGAATGCCGAAGCATTCATTATGTCCATCATTATTCGGGGAGAATGCGTTAGGTAGCAGAAATGTTGCCTGGCCTGCATTGGTAACCTTAACTGTTACCGTATCACTAGCAGAGCAACCAAACTGATCCGTTCCTACTACCGTGAAAAGAGTTGTTGCAGTTGGTGTAGCCAAAGGATTCTGTTTGTTCGGATTGTCGAGACCGGCTGCAGGTGTCCACGAATACGTTTGTGCTCCGGTGGCTTGTAACACGGAAGATGGAAAGGTACAGTCTATGTCATTTAATCGTTGCGCTGAAACAATTGGTGCAGGCTGCAGCGTGACATCAACAAGAAAAGTGCTGTCATCGTTGCAGGTTGGATCAGTGATTGTTACTGCGTATTGGATCGACGCTAAGGGTGTCGCGACAGGGTTAGCAATAGAAGAATTATTTAAATAAGTTCCCGGGCTCCAAGTGTAATTAAATTGCGCGCTGTTATTGCTTTGCAATTGTACCGATTTGGTTTCACAAACTGGTACATCCGCAGTTGGTGCATTGAATGTTGTAGGTGGAGTTATGATAATGCTCACAGAATCAGTCGCAGTACATCCGATTGCATTTCTAACGGTCAAATAAAATTTAGTAGTGGTTGTCACCGTTGCTATCGGATTGGCAATGTCATCGTCTGACAGGAATTGAGCTGGTGACCATGAATAAATTGTACCGCCGGAACCATTCAGTGTTGTGCTCGCATTGGTACACGCATTGATATTTGATCCCGCATCTGCGGTAACTGTATCGACTATAACACGTGTGGTGATGCTATCCTGGCAACCATCGACGTCGGTAACAACAAGCTTGACATCATAGGTGCCACCATATTCATATGCGTGAGTAATAATTCCAAG